>LDWW01000013.1 GCA_001045525.1 Chitinispirillum alkaliphilum
GAAAAAAAATGAACATCTGTTTTGCTCTGCACTTTAATACAAATGATTTTGTGCTAATTAACTGATGGTATTTCCGGCAGATCCAAATCATCGGTTGAGTTTATCTCTCTTATTCTTTGCTGAATCTCCCTGAGTTCCTCAACCTTGGTGTTGAATCTTTCCCGAACTACTTCTGTCTGAGCCGCGATTTCCACATTATGCCCGGTAAGCACCTCTATGGCCTTTGCAAGTTCAGCCTCGGCAGTAACACGTTTCGATTCCAGAAGAGCAGACTGCTGTTGCTCTGGAAGGAGCTGGAAATACTCCTCAACTTCAGCCTGAGCTCTTTCGATATGGGGAGCAGCCTGCTCCATCGCTGCTGCCAGTCTCTCCTCCATCATACTCCTTGCACTTTCCATATCGGTTGCATCCTGAGCCATCACAACAGAAAACACTCCGGCTATAAGAATTGTGGCAAACCTTTTCATAAAACCCTCCTTTTAAGTGAAAAAAAGATGAACATCTGTTTTGCTCTGCACTTTAATACAAACAACCATTGTGCCAAACAACATATCTTCTTTTATGATAACCCCTTACGCTTTTTCGTCGTTAACTTTAGCAAGAGCCGCTGTGGGGTTGAACAACCCCATCAAAATACACCGTATATGCGTAAACACCTCCTAACCCTTTGATACACAAAAAATTATGCCTTGTGGGGTTGTTTCACCCCTGCTGTGTACATTCAACCCTTAAGCCTGCAGGACACATAAACAGTTTTAAAACAGCTACTTATTGGTATTTTCAATTATGATTGATTTGCACCCGTGAATTGATGTCCGGCTTATCAGGAAGAGAACTCCCGGGCTTCACACCTGTCGTATATACCTGGCCAGGGCAGCGGGAGATTCAAAAACTGTCATGGAAGTAACAAAAAAGGGGGAAAGCTTGATTGCCTCCCCCTGAGTGTATTTTCTGCTGATTTTGTGTTAATCAACTGATGGTATTTCCGGCAGATCCAAGTCATCGGTTGAGTTTATCTCTCTTATTCTTTGCTGAATCTCCCTGAGTTCCTCAACCTTGGTGTTGAATCTTTCCCGAACTACTTCTGTCTGAGCCGCGATTTCCACATTATGCCCGGTAAGCACCTCTATGGCCTTTGCAAGTTCAGCCTCGGCAGCAACACGTTTTGATTCCAGAAGAGCAGATTGCTGTTGCTCTGGAAGGAGCTGGAAATACTCCTCAACTTCAGCCTGAGCTCTTTCGATATGGGGAGCAGCCTGCTCCATCGCTGCTGCCAGTCTCTCCTCCATCGTACTCCTTGCACTTTCCATATCGGTTGCATCCTGAGCCATTACAACAGAAAACACTCCGGCGATAAGAATTGTGGCAAACCTTTTCATAAAACCCTCCTTTTAAGTGAAAAAAAGATGAACATCTGTTTTGCTCTGCACTTTAATACAAACAACCATTGTGCCAAACAACATATCTTCTTTAATGATAACCTCTTACGCTTTTTCGTCGTTAACTTTAGCAAGAGCCGCTGTGGGGTTGAACAACCCCATCAAAATACACCGTATATGCGTAAACACCTCCTAACCCTTTGATACACAAAAAATTATGCCTTGTGGGGTTGTTTCACCCCTGCTGTGTACACTCAACCCTTAAGCCTGCAGGACACATAAACAGTTTAAAACAGCTACTTATGGGTAATTTCAATTATGATTGATTTGCACCCGTGAATTGATATCCGGCTTAACAGGAAGAGAACTCCCGGGCTTCACACCTGTCGTATATACCTGGCCAGGGCAGAGGGAGATCCAAAAACTGTCATGGAAGTAACAAAAAAGGGGGAAAGCTTGAATGCCTCCCCCTGAGTGTATTTTCTGCTGATTTTGTGTTAATCAACTGATGGTATTTCCGGCAGATCCAAGTCATCGGTTGAGTTTATCTCTCTTATTCTTTGCTGAATCTCCCTGAGTTCCTCGACCTTGGTGTTGAATCTTTCCCGAACTACTTCTGTCTGAGCCGCGATTTCCACATTATGCCCGGTAAGCACCTCTATGGCCTTTGCAAGTTCAGCCTCGGCAGCAACACGTTTCGATTCCAGAAGAGCAGACTGCTGTTGCTCTGTAAGAAGCTGAAAATACTCCTCAACTTCAGTTTGAGCTCTTTCGATGTGGGGAGCAGCCTGTTCCATTGCAACAAACAGCTTCTCCTCCATCAATTCCCTTGCGTTTTCCACATCCATTGCATCCTGCGCCATTACAAAGGAAACCGCTCCGGCTATAAGTATTGTGATAAACCTTTTCATAAAGCCCTCCTTTTTAAGGTGAAAAATAGTTGTGATCTTCTGTTCAGGCCTGTTGTTCTGCATACTCTAACAAACAAAGTGCATGCCAACCACCATAACTCGTGCAACAGCAATCTCTTGGGCGTTTTTTTACATGTCTTAAAACAAATCTGTCGTGTGGTTAAAAGACCTCACAATCCTCTTACTACTATACTCGACATGAATATAACATGCTGTATTTGAAAGATTTACCGCAGGTGCAGCTCAGCCGGGGTCAAATAACCCTACACCCCAAAAAAAAGGACAACACACCATTTATAACCACCTTAAAGCGGAAAAACGAATGCTGACAGATGTGTTATAACAAAATAGTGGAAGCAACAAAACTACGGAGTGCAGAAAAATGCAGGTAACATGGAAAGCCGTCAAAGCATATGATGAATATGGCAGATATGTATTATGGGAAGGTGTGCAGGCACATCGTTTCTCAAGAAGCCGTTTTGTTCTTGAAAAAAGATCACGCGATATTAATGATTTGGTCAGAATGGCTTACGAAGAAAAATAACGTCCAAGATCATGAGCCTAAACCCGGTTACTTGAGAACCGGGCGGATCTGGGGTCATACTCATTTCCCTGCTCTTCGGAAAGCATTCCATACAGATACGGCTTTCTTCCCCTTATCCATCGCCGTCCGGTACACATTTGCAGCAGCTCAGATTTCAGATCAGCCACGACCATACAATCCTGAGCCTTCCAGGTCTCGGCCAGAACCCGTCCATAGGGATCCAGAATCATTGCATTTCCGGTTCTCACTTCATCATCATCCAAACCTACCCCATTGCTGAAAACTAAAAACATTCCGTTATCATGAGCTCTTGAAGGCAACCATCTCATAAGCCATCCCCGCCCCTTGTGACCCTTAAACTCTTCTTCAATTGCATCAGGGTTTTTCTCCCTTTCATGCCAGAGTTTTGGATCAATCACCCCCATAGCCTGGGGGCTTCGCGAATCGCAGCCACCTGTCTGGTGGGGTGCAATTAATACTTCAACACCCTTTAATGCATTGATACGAACATTCTCTATTATGTTGTTATCATAACAGGTAGGAATTCCGGCGCGGCATCCGTGAGGCGTATCGAAAACCGTATAGTTCTCACCACTGTGCATATGCTCACTTATAAAACAGTGCAGTTTTCTGTGACAGGCATAATCGCCGTTTGACATAGCTACAATATATGAGTTATACAGTTTACCATTATCACCCCTTTCAATTAAACCTGCCCCAACAGTTAAACCATACTCTTTAGATAACGAGAGTAGTTTCTCTGTGGAAGGGCCTTGCGGTACAGGCTCCGCAATATTCTCTATTTGAGGTTTGGTTAATTTCCTGACGTGCCAGTATCCGGTTATACACATCTCCGGAAATATTACCATTTCGACATTTTGGGCAGCTGCCTGTTTCAGAAATTTTTCTATCAGTTTGAGATTTTCCGCTTTATTGCCAGGGGTATGACAGAACTGTACAGATCCAACTTTTATATCTCTCATATTTAACTCCGTGCTGTGACAGGCAATACTTTTGGGGCTTGATTCCAATCTTTCGCGCTGTTGCCAACAATAAAATTCCGGGTGATTTTTTTGCCCTTATACCCCGTTCTGTACTCCAAAAACAGCTTAAAAATTTGCTTGTTTCTATTCTGATGACAACTGTTGAATTGAGAACGGCTGGTGAGTTCCACTCTCTCAGGGTATATACTTATTAACTTATGTTTACCCCGTGTAAGAGTCAAGCAAAAAGAAATTATCTGCAAAGCAGTGGTGAGAAAAACGCATAGGTCGGACCACTCAATGTCTTACTATCACTGGCGTATGGGCAACCCCAGAAACGTTGTAACCTTTTGTTCTCTGACATTTTCCGTAATAGAGTATCTCCCATTCCAAAAAATAATGGAGGGGAGAAATCAGCTTTCTCTCCTCCAGTGCAATCCCCCTCTTGTACTTTTCTTAAGGCCTGGCGACCATAGTTGACATACTTATAGATCTGCTCTCGTTTTCCGGCCAAAACACTGTAAGTTCAATTCTTCTCATATCACCATCATCGGTAACCGTCCAGCTTCTTATAAATCTCTGATCCTGCATGTCTGATCCGCTTACGATTTCATTGAAATCTGCTCTGCGCATCTGCTCGAGAAGCTGATTGCCTGATGCCGTTGCTGCGGATATATCCTTTGCTGCAACATTTTTACCTATAAGATTTACGACACAGAAATTCAAGCCCACCACTAAGAGTGCCAGTATAAACATCGAAATGATAACTTCCACAAGTGAGCTTCCGCTGCAGTTTGATATTTTCATTTTTAATCCTCCTTGTTGCACTCCCTTTTTGTTTCTAATCAAATGTTACCCGTTTAAACCTTAAAAAAACGGAACTCTGATTTCCGAAGATGCCTTTTAAGGAAACTTTTTCAGATAGTACGATCTGTCCCCAATGAGGATAATAAAAACTATGCTTGTTTCTTCTGAATGTATTTGCATACCTGCTACTCAAATCCTGCATTTTCTTATAATCAGGAGAGAAGGGTTTGAAGCAAATCAGGGTGAGAGGAGAAATATTCTCTGGCTTTCATAAATAGGGGTTCATTAAGTTGACACGGGGATGTATCGGAGAACTGGTTTTCATAAAAAAACAGGGCATTGGAATAGAGATGGAAAAGGTGCAGTACTGATTTGGCTCCGCAGCCCCAAAGATTTCTAAGCTGCCGATCGGTTATACCAATGTAATCAGCCCATTCTGTAACTGAATGCGGTGCTTTCTCAAAAAGGATTTTTGTTGCCAGACTCAGTGTTGTCCAGTTCTTCTCATCATAACTCTTGTTCAGTATACCCATCAGAGCCCAGTGGTTGACGGTTTTAAGAAAGTGTGAAGTGTCAAAGGGACTTTTCTTTTCTATAACCGCCCTTGCTCCCAAAAAAACCGATTCAGCTCCTTTTCCCGGAGATCCCGACCCGGTGAACACAAGTATCGGGCAGCAAGTGTTGTATCTTCTGAGGATGTAAAATTCATCATTATCTATATCTGTCATGCCAAGATCAAGCAGGCAGACATGCAGGCGATTGGAGTTGCTGAATTTTTTTGCAGCATCGGCAGACGATACAGCCTGCTCTATCTTGTAAAGTGGAGAGTTCTCAAGCACAGCTTCCACCAGGGTGTAGGACTGTGGATTATCCTCCACCACCAGGACACGTATTGACTCCCGCAAAAATTCAAACAGCTCAGAATTAAGCATCTCTGTCTCTTGTTTATTCAGCAAATATTAACAAATGGCAAAAATGCCATTATTCAGCGATTCTCTTTTCAAGATGGGGAAAATCATCAATCAGAGCATCCTTCAGGGAAGGCCTTATATTATCCCAGATACCAGCAAGTCTGCTGAACACCTCTTCGGGATTTATGATCGGCCGTTCAACTCTGTATTCTGCCGGAAGCGAATCATACCGTATGAGCACATCCGATAAATAAGCCCCATACTCATTAGCCCCGATCTCCCCCCGCTCGTAGGCGGCCTCGATTCGCAGCACAGGACACGTTGTAACCTCTTCTACTTCTGCAACATGCCCTGATGGTTCAGGCCTCATCCTGGGCAGAAATATTAAAAGTGATAAAAAAAGGATAATAAAAGCACCCGGTAAAAGGAGATATAAAATTCTGGATTCTCTTTTCTCTTTGAACACCAAAGTCTCATCATGATCCGCAAGCTTCTTTGCCATGGACCTGACTACATCTTTACGGTGTTTCTGTTCTAAATAAAAGCCTTTTTTCATATACTATCCGTTTTGGGATTGTATTTGTATTGTAATAAGATTACCTTTTTTTTTCAATAAAAAAGAGTCCAAAGCTACTTTTTGCCTTCATTCATAATAGGACTTTATATACTGTCGATACTACAAACAAAGGCCAGGATGCACTTTGCAGCACCAAAGCAAACTCTTTTCTCTTCAAAATCTCACATTTTTAACTATATACATAAAAAAAACTCTTCTCCTGCTGTTAATAATTTTGTAATAAAGTATTTTCTTTCTGTAAGTGTTTAATACTTATTGTACTTGAAATTATTTTACAAAAAGTATAGAATGAACAATGATACGCTTCTATCCATCTTGGGTATGGTAACAGTCTCTTCTGTACCCAGACATTACAGTTTACTGTTCAACTTCAGCAGAAGGAGTCTTAATGGCAGGAAAACCTCTTACTCAGGCACAGATCATTCAGAAAATTTCTGAATCGGAAGGCTTAACAAAAGCACAGACCAAGTCTTTCTTCAACAGTTTATCAGCTCTTGCTTACAAAGAGGCGAAAAATGGCTTTACATTACCCGGACTTGGAAAATTGGTACTGGTTAAAAGAAGTGCCAGAACCGGCCGTAATCCTGCAACCGGTGAAGCTATTAAGATCCCTGCCAAAAAGGTGGTTAAATTCCGTGTGGCAAAAGCGGCAAAAGATGCAATCACACCACCAAAGGCTGCTGCCCCTGCAAAAAAAGCCAAAAAGGTTACTAAAAAAGCAAAGAAGGCTGCAAAAAAGAAATAAGTTGTAGCAAAGATCATCAAAGCAGCCAGAGAAATCTGACTGCCCTTAGCTCCTGAAATATCAGGAGCTTTTTTTTTCGCTCCCCTTTTGCAAATAAAAACACACCCATCCCTCTGTGATAACAGATCTGATTTCCGTTTTCCCCTATACCTCCAATTGAAAACCAAAAATTATATTGCCTATCAGCTATCACTCCTGAAAGGATTAAAAAAAATGAAACCATTACTCATAGTACTATTTTTGATTTCAGTCTCACACTCACTTGAACACACCGAATTACACTCATTAGTCTCAGGATCACCACTATTTACCGGAAGAGATAACTACAATGTTTACGATGTAGCCGGATCCCCCCTGGGTCATTTTCAAAAAGGAATAACACGGCTTTCCCTGAGCTCCTCCTTCGATCGTTTGGGCTGGAATCAGGGGATAGATTCTGATTTGGAGGGAAACTGGTTTTCTGCCCCTCTTCTCAGAGCAGGCGAGCCACAAACCGCATTCTTTGAGCTGTTCTATCACCCAGCAGTTATGAGCGTCCAAAACTCCGTTACATCAGAAAAACTCAGGCTCCCCCTTCACCGTTTCGGCCTGACACTTGGAGGAAAATCCCGTTCCGATGTTATTCAGGTTTCGCTCACAGCTACAGGGTTTTACGGAAAACAATCTATGGCTCTCTCTGATAATGAGCGGATAAAAATGGGCCTTGACCTGATAAGAATCGATTTGGCAACCCGAATTCATGAGCTTGCAAGCCTGGGGTTTCACATTGGTGGGGATGCACAAATTGACACACTCTTCGGCAGTACCGGTTATGCAGACCGCTGGTTTAAAGGCCATGCTCCGGCGCTTGGAGCATATATTGACTTCGGAAATGAAGATTTCCCGCTCAGAAGCATCGCTGCATTTGACTACTCCATAAGCAGATTTTTATATGTCTCACCCCTTGGAGACAATGACGCCATAAGGAACGATTCAATCGCGTTTAGATGGCAAACAACAGGGGACATAAATGCAGCAGATTTTCTGTTTGAACCGGCATTTCTCTTTGGTATATCAAACAACAGAACAAAACTTTTTTACCCTACAGAAAGCAATGACAACCCCTTTAACTTAGGTACCGAAAGGGGCTTTAACTGGAATGAAATGAAAACGCAGATCGGGTTTGGGACATCGGTGGGTCTGAAAGAGTATGTCACACTTTGGGGAGAATACTTATTTACCGGCAGAGTTTTAAAACCCGGAGAGAATTTTTTAACAGAAGATATGAATCGTTCAGCTCACCTTGTAAACATCGGTATCAGAACCGATATACATAACTACGCACTGCAGCTTAAAGATTCACGTCTTTCACCAAGAATCGGGTTCTTTTTCCAGGACAGCCACTCAAACAACCCTTTCCCCCACCCTTTTACTTCATCTAATCAGTTCTGGAGATACAATCCGGATTTAACATTCTCGGTTTATCAGAAAACAAGCGGGTTTCTATTGGGTCTTGAGGGCTCTGCTGGTGAACACTTCATTTACGACATGTATCTGTCTTTTCTAAACAGGGATTCAGAAGATATTTCCCGAAGCGGAACAGGGTTTGGCTTAAAAGTGGGCCTTGAGCTTTAAGAAGCTATTCGGAATCATCCTCGTTGAGTGTTTCGCTCCTCTCCTCGCTCCAGGGCTGAAGCTGACGGGTACGACTCGGGTGCTTGAGTTTGTCAAGTGCCTTTGTTTCAATTTGTCTGACCCGCTCCCTTGAGATCTGAAAAATCTCTCCAATCTCCTTGAGCGTTTTAATCCGGCCATCATCCAATCCAAACCGCATTACAACTATCTCTTTCTCTTTCTGAGCAAGAGAATCAAGCACCTGCTTTATCTGATCCCGGAGATGGATCAGGGAAATTCTTTGCGAGGGATCAATCACCTTGGTGTCTTCAATGTATTCCCCAACAGTACTGCCGTTGTTCTCCCCTACTTCCATGTCAAGTGAAATAGGTTCCATGGAATATTCAAGCGCAAGCTGCACCTTGCTTACCGGGACCCCAAGCTCTTCTGCCAGCTCCTGATGTGACGGTTCATACCCATACTCCATCACCCAGTTTTTGCACAGGCGAATCGTTTTATTCACAAGATCCAGTGTATTTGCGGGTATTCTTATCGCCTTTGATTTATCATTTATAGCTCTTGAGATCGCCTGGCGTATCCACCATGTTGCATAGGTTGAGAACTTGTACCCTTTTCTGTAATCAAAATTCTCTACAGCTTTAATTAACCCCCTGTTACCCTCCTGTATTAGATCAATGATCTCCATTCCTCTGAGGATATATTTTTTAGCTATACTCACCACCAGACGCACGTTAGCCTCGATTATTGCGCACTTGGCCTGATTTCTGACCTCTTCCCAGTGGGTGAACTGATCCAGTTCTTCCTGAAGGTTACTGTCGCAGAGAAATTGTTTGTACTTTTCGAGTATGAGTTCGATCTGTTTGGAGTTGAGCTTGAGATTTCTGCACAGGTTGACACACTCATCCTGGAGCTGGTTTATCTTTTGTCTTGCCGCATTTGTTTTATCCGATCTTAGATTGGCGACACCGGTGTTTTTGCGCTTAACCAGAGTGATGACTTTAAGAAACTGCTTTCTCAGATCCTCAAACTGCTCCTCATCTTTATTCTGATCATTTTCAAGCTGAAGGACATCAATGCACTGCACCTGCTCCTTTTTCAACTCGTCAGCAAGATGATAGAGGCTCTCAAGTGCACAGGTTGACCTGAATGCCATGTCGAAAAGTTTACCCTGAGCAAACTCAATCTGCATCGCATACTCTATCTCTTCATCCTTGGAAAGAAGAGGAACTTTTCCCACACTATGGAGATAAAGCCAGGTGGGGTCGGTATAGTGAGCGGGTTTGCGGCTGGAGATGGTTCTGCGGGATTTTCTTTCATATAAAGGAGACGGCTTTTCCTTTACGAAACTGTTTATTGGAATGTCTTCTTCGGTAAGAGTCTTCTTTATCTTTTCTGTATCGAATGGAGAAGAGGAGATGTCTTCAACCTGGGCTTCGGTAACAAACCCCTGAAGAGCAGCTAATTTTCTCAGTCTAAGTATCTTCTTATCCTCTTTAGAAGAGGAATTTGCCTCTTTTCTACCCTTAACTGACTCTTTTTTCCTGATCATTACTAATCCAACTCTTTCAATTGCGTTGAAAATTCCTTCAGCTGCTCAAGATAACCCATTCTGTTTTCAGGATCGTTTTTAAGCTTATGCCTCAAACTAACAATTTCATGGCGCAAAAACTTTTTCCTAAGAAATATAATCTTCTGCACCATATCATCGTGAATATGATCGGTCAGTGCAGGACTCACCATAAGCATAGATAGAATATTTCTCAGCTTCAGATCACCCGCCTCGTCCAGGATAGAGTCAAGACTGCCATTCCTGGCGTAACTGTCCAATATTATTGAATATATATTCTTGGATAGTTTATTTGTAAGGGTTTGAGGAGCAACATACTGTTTTGCCTGGTCAATAAGTGAGGGACTGGTCAGAAGGATTCTCAGAAAATTACCCTCCAAACTGTTCAGAAACTGTTTGTTGTTCACAGATTCCGTCTGAGGATTTTCCTCCAGATCACTCCTTTCCCCTCTGAATATTTTCGTTACGTGGTGGACACTGATATCCAGCTTTTCAGAAAGTTCCTTTGCGAATTCATCTCTGATAAGCGGATCACTCAGAGATTTCATATAGGGGGTAAGCTTCTCAATGATCTGCTTTTTTCCAAATGCAGAGCTGCTGTCATTTTCCGAGACTGTTTTATCAATCATAAATGTAAATGCCGGAGTAGCTCTCTCTGCAAGTTTCAGAAACTCATTCTTACCATTTTCCTTTATAAACGAATCGGGATCATCCCCCGATGGAAGCTGCAGAATGAGGAGGTTGAGATTGCTTGGCGCAAGAACAAAAACAGCCCGCTGTGCAGCGTTGACACCCGCAACATCCCCGTCAAAAACCAATACCGCTTTTTGGGTAAAGCGGCGAATCAGATGCGCATGCTCATTGGTGAATGCGGTGCCTGAAGTTGCCGCCACATTGCAGATCCCTGCCTGATAAAGTGAGAGGTAATCCATATACCCCTCAACTATAAGCATATAACCCTTATCCCTTATACTCTGTCTTGCCTTGTGGATGCCGTACAGAACACGGTTTTTCCTGTAAAGAGCGGTTTCAGGAGAGTTGAGGTATTTGGGCTGGCAATTTTTATCCATCCCTCTGCCGGCAAATGCAATTATTTTCCCGGTGAAATCATGTATGGGGAAAATGATTCTGTTTCTGAACCGGTCATAAACACTTCCGCTCTCTTTTTGCACCGCTAACCCGCACTCTACGATCAGTGGAAGTGGTACGTTGTTTTTCTGAAGATAGTCGCAGAGTCCGGACCACTGGTCGGGGGCATATCCCAGACCAAACTCCTTTACTGTCTGAGCCTTAAGATCCCTTGATTTAAAATAACTTACAGCCTGCGATGAGGATCGGATACAACTGTAGTAGTACCTTGCCGCAAGAGAGTGTATCTCCAGAAGATCTGTTTTTTTGGCTGACTGGTCTCTGTTGGAATGCTGATCAGTTTGATTGTGATCTCTTTTAAGAACCACACCTGTTTCGTCGGCAAGAATTTTCAGTGCTTCACTGAAATCTACATTCTCTATTTCCTGGATGAACGAAAAAACATCCCCGCCTTTTCCACATCCAAAACAGTGAAAAAAGCCCTGGACTGGGTTTACGTTGAATGATGGGGTTTTCTCTTTGTGAAACGGGCAGAGCCCTTTGAATGTTTGTCCTGTCTGCTTGAGATTAACATACCTGCTGACGATGCCAACAATGTCAGCTCTGTTTCGAATATCCTCTTTGGCAGTATCATCAAATCTAAGAGACATTACAACGGGTCACTTTATGAAAAGAAGAGATCAGGTTTTGAAAATTCTCTTTAAAATATCATCTGAACCCCTCAAATCTCAAATCTTATGGGGAAGAAAAGAGCTACCCCTAAAGGCAGCTCCCCTGATTACTCTGTTTAGGCGAGATTGTACTGCTTTTTCATCTTCTCGGTATGGATATGATGATCCAGCCCCTTAAGCTTTGAGGCTGCATCCTTATCAAGAACAACGGTGATGCCTCCGCTGTGAAGCTGTATGGCTGTTGCGGTAATCTGTGAAGTCACAGGACCTTCGAGCGCTTTAGCTACTATATCAGCCTTTTTTGCGCCATTTGCAAGCATCATGATATTCCTTGCATCCAAAATGGTACCTACACCCATTGTAAGTGCAAAATGAGGCATCTCTTCTCTGCTCACTCCTGCTTTTTTATAGAAACTCTCATAGTTATCATCGAGAGTCTGCTGTGCAAGAGCCTGAATGCTGGTTCTTGACCTCAGTGAGGTACCCGGTTCGTTAAATGCCCAGTGACCATCGCCGCCAATACCAAGCAGCTGAAGGTCAATTCCACCAGCCTCCCTAATCATCTCTTCATATTTCTTACAAAACTCAGCCGGATTGTCCGTAAGACCGTCAGGAATATTGGTATTCTCTTTTTTGATATTTATGTGTTTGAACAACTCTTCATGCATGAATCTGGCATAACTCTGATCCGAGCTGTATGGTTTCTCAAGATCGATCCCCACACCAATGTACTCATCGAGATTAAAAGTCTTAACATTAGAAAAATCAAGACCCTCCTGGTGCATCCTGATAAGCTCTTTATAAGTCCCAACAGGTGTTCCACCTGTGGCTAATCCAAGAACACAATCCGGTTTTGACCTTACAAATGAAGCAATCTTTTCAGCTGCGTATTTGCTTATAGACTCGTAATCATCCCTTACAATAATATCCATTGCATTTTCTCCTTTAATGAGTTCAAATGAATATGTTTTGATCTGACCCGGCAAACATTTAATAAGTAACAGAAGAATATAGGTGTTCGGTAATTTAATGTCAATTGTATTGGATGCGGGCACTTAAAAACGGTTTAAATCTTTACAGGACTAAAACCGAACATCCTTGCAACAGGCAAGGTTCTTTTCTATTTTGAATAGTACTAAAAACGATTCAGCATACGAAAGGTGCACTATATGTCTACATCACAGATTCTTATCAATCAGGTGGGGTATAACATTTCAGAGATAAAAAAAGCTGTCCTTCAAACCAGCAACCCGATAAAAACACCTGTGAAATTTCATCTTATCTATAATTCAGGACAGGAAATCCAGGAATTCCAATCCAATCAATCCTCTCCGGTAGAGGGCTGGTCGGGAAGATACTTTTCAGTTCTTGATTTCTCCAGCTTCAACCATAAGGGACGTTTCAGAATCAAGGCACAATTCGGAGATGAAACAGTTGTTTCAGATATGTTCTATATAGAAGACAATCTTCTATTCAACTCCCTTGCAGCTCCGGTACTTGGCTTCTTTTACGGAATGCGCAGCTACATCGACGACCGTTTTGTTTCCTTTATCGACAAACCGGAGAAAATAAAGGATGTTTCTGGTGGCTGGGATGATGCTTCAGCAGATACCGGGAAGTACCTCTCCCATCTCTCATATGCCAACTATTTCAACCCGCAGCACTCACCCATGGTGGTATGGAGCATTTTAAAATCCCTCTCAGTTAACTGTCTTGGTTTTCTGGGACTCGAAAAAGAGATGCAGGAAGAGGCTATTTGGGGAGCAGACTTTCTTGTGAGAATGTTTGACCGGGATGGTTTTTTCTACACCAATGTGTTTGACCGCTGGGGGATGGATGACAAGCGGGTAATTTGTGCATACAAATACAGAAGCGGAGAGAAAAACGAGCGATATCAGGCAGCCTACAGGGAAGGGGCCGGGATGTCCATTGCCGCACTCGCCCGAATGGCCAGATACAATTATTCCGGAACTTATTGCGCCGCTGTATACCTCGATACCGCAGAAACCGCTTTTGCCCATCTTGAAGAAAACAACCTGAAATATCTCGAAAACGGGCGGGAGAACATTATAGATTACTACTGTGCACTAATCGCTTCAACAGAACTGTTTAAAACCACACAAAACCAAAAATACAGCGACGCCGCACAAAAGTATGCCCAAAAGCTGCTCTCACTGCAAACCCCCCAAGGCTGGTTCCGTTCAGAGGAAAACTCTGAACGCCCATTTTTCCACGGAGTAGATGAGGGCCTTGTGATCATTGCGCTTTGCGAATTTATAGAGTGCTTTGGCACAGAGGAACAATATTGCGAGGCAGTAGCCAAATCTGCTGAATTCTATATCGACATTACAAATAAGGATCCAAACCCGTTCAGTTATGTTAAGCAGTACCGAAGTGCATTCAAGGATGATAAACTTCTGCCGCCTGAAACCGCATTTTTCATGCCCCACGACAATGAGACAGGCTATTGGTGGCAGGGAGAAAATGCACGTATCGCCTCCCTTTCCTCTGCTCTTGTATTAGCGTACAAACTGCTTCCCACAAGACTTGAGAAAAGCGTTGAGGATATTCGGCAGATATCTATTTCCCAGATAGACTGGATTTTAGGAAAAAACCCTTTTGGGATCTGCATGGTATGTGGTTCTGGATATCACGATTACCCTGATCTTCAGGCCGCTGCGGGCAAGTTTACCCGAACCAATGTGGTTGGGGGGATATGTAACGGAATCACCTCCAGAGAAGGCCAGGAGAGTGATATACAGTGGATGGAAGATGATCATGCTGATTATTCAGTGGGAATAAACTGGCGCTGGGCCGAGCAGTGGCTTCCTCACAACACCTGGTTTCTGCTTTCGATCTCAGCACACGATTCTATCCTGTAATTCCGGAGGAGATAAGAGAGCACAAAGTTAAGCAGAGAGGCCCATTTTGATCAAAGGGGCCTCTCTGCCTTAGAATCCATTTGGATAAACTTTGAAATTTTTGTTTTATAAAGCTTGGTTTCATCTCTGATCTGCTGGACAAAACTGTTATCTTCAATATTTCCGATGGTGGCTTCCATTTCCTCTCTGTTTCTGTATACAGCCATCTGAAACAAACTCTCAAAATCCTTTTTCCTCGATTCATAAACTCTTTTGCAAATAGAATCCTGGATAATGCTCGACCTGTTTAATGCCTCAAGGTACTGGGAAGCAGAGAGAGTTTCCGTTTCAAACAGAAAACAGAGAACTGCCCAGGCATGTTTCTGTTTTTCAAGAGGATACTCTTCCCACAATTTATCATATTGGTTATGAATCTCATCCCAGGAGTTGAGTTTTTCAGAGATAATCAGCTCACAAAGATTTGCGACCTCTTTTGCAGGCAGGAGCTGCCCCCCGAGATTGGTCCAGTCTGTGACCCTTTTACCCTCCAGAATCTGCTGCATTTCGGAAAATCCGGTATCCTTTTTATGTTCAGAAAAAGCAAGTATGTTTTTTACTGCATAGAACAGAAGCATCTCTCTGTAGGCATGATACCCCTGGTGAGCTTTGGCAATCACACATTTCCTTTTTGACCTCTCCATGTCGTCCCCGCAGATCTCAAGCCCCTCCAGCTGATCGGCAGGCCCCATAAGAAGTTTCTTCCCCAAACAGGCGAGTTCTTTTGAATCCACCGGCTCTGAAGAGTTCTCGCGTTTCAGGTATGCCTTGGCAGTCCATTTTTCCAAAAGACCCATTGCGTGTATGATTTCCTCTGCAGTATCGGGGGCCAGGGGGTCTGATTCGATATTCTGGATTTTGTGCTTTCTTTTGTCCCGATTCTGGAATTTCCATGAGTTGCGTGACAGTGCATACATGTTGTAAAGCCACCAGAATGCAGGGATCACCTCGAGTTGGTTTTTGTGCACGTTGTTATTGAGAAGAGAGAACGGAACAGGGACATTGAGCTCTGAGGGGTAATCCCCTTTGCTCATCAGGACAAAAGAGGCAAAACAGCTCGGGTGTTTTATGCTGGTACATAATCCTGGCCAAAACCCCCTTCCCGCCTTCAGTTCATGATCATTTGAGCGGCTATTGTGATTTGATCCGATTGTTGCCCCCGCAGCCATATTACTCTGACCCATAACTATGGAAGCTATAAGAAAGGAGTTGTTATGGTGCTGCTCATGGAAAGGGAATATCAGATTGTTGAGAACCTCACAGCAGGAAATGGTGGAGTTGTCACCGAGATAGGAGTTTATTAGCCTTGCGCCGTATTTGAGATTGGAGCTGTTCCCCAAAACAAACCGTACTGCTTTACACCCGTAGAAAATGTTGCACCCGTACCCAACGATTCCGTTCACAAGCTCCACACCCTCTCCGATCTGGGTTGACTCTGCTTCATCGGAGTTGATTGTGAGATTTTTAAGTTTGTTTGCCCCCTTGATATAGGCGTTGGATCCGACCTTTACATCTTTAAGGATACGGGAGTTCTTAATCACACAGTGGTTTCCAACCGTCCCGTAATAGCCCCGCCTTGAGTCGAAATTGTTTTGGGTTATTTGATTGAACCTGTTAAGCAGTTTATCGTTATCGCGATATTTGGCCCAAAGATATGCATCCGCCGAAACCATTCCATCAAAGGGCATTACCTGACGTCCCCCATTTTCATTCATCAGGTCCATCCATACCCTCACCTCTTCGGGTTCCCCTGTTTTGACTATACCGTTTCCAAACTTTGCATGGTTGGTGGTGTGCATTTCATCGATATTTGCCAAAATACACTGATTACCTATAATGTAATGGGCAAGATAGCTAACGTTGTGAATAGCCACATCGTTGCCGATGTCACAGGATACTATAAGGCTGTTGTAGATTCCGGTTGGTAATTGAAGATCGTGATGTTCCAGTACAGAATTTTGAAGCCGTCCGATACGAACCAGACCAAAAAATGAACAGTTTTTTATGAAATCGGGATTGAAATCATCAGTGACCAGAAAATTATCCCAGCTATCAGCGTTGTTGTTGTTTTTTACCAGATTCTCAAGCTCATTGGCCCTGAGATGACGCCATTTGGGGAGTGGCTGGGGACTTTGAATATTTCGAAGCGTATATTGATCCTGATCTTTACTCAGATACTCCTTTGGAATAAACTGCTGCCCCATGCTGTCTGCCGGTTTTAAGGATACTCTATTCATATTGGTATTTTTCCGGTTTGATTATGTTATAAAATTCCAGGAAGATTTTTCAGGAATGATAATGCAATCACTTTGCCAACAAAAAAATAGCACTGCGGGATAAACCAAGTCAAATTGGGGTAACTTTATTTTGCCATGACTTGTTAAAATGAGAAAGGTGTAAGCTTTAGGGATGAAGTTTTATCTTTGGCGTTAAACTGCAGATTCCAATGTACACAAGTGAAAAAGACAGAACACACCCGGGTGCCCTGTCTTTTGTCGAGTAGAAATTTTGAAGCAGAAAGTGCCTGATCAGGAAGCGGCTTCTTTGATCAGCTGAAGTGCAATCTCATTGCGCTGAATTTGGTTTGTACCCTCATAGATCTGGGTTATTTTGGCATCTCTCATTCTCTTCTCCATTGGATACTCTCTCATGTAGCCGTACCCGCCCATGACCTGAAGAGCATCAACGGTAACCTTCATGGAAACATCTGAGCAGAAAAGTTTTGACATAGCAGATTCTTTTGCGAACTTCTTCTCTCCGGCATCGATTGTGCGTGCTGTTGCATAAAGAAGCGCACGGGCAGCTTCAATCTCTGTGGCCATATCAGCGAGCATATGCTGCACAGCCTGGAATGATGAGATGGACTCCCCAAACTGCACCCTTTCACGTGAATACTTAACAGCATCATCCAAAGCACCTGCAGCGATTCCCAAGGCCTGTGAACCTACACCGGGACGAGAGTAATTAAGGGTGTTGATCGCCACAACAGAACCCAAACCTTCTCTTCCCAGAAGATTTTCTTTTGGAATTCTGCAGTCCTGAAAGATAAGCTCAGTAGTGCTTGATGCCCTTATACCCATTTTGTCTTCATGCTTCCCGAAGGTAAAACCCGGAGTGTCCTTTTCCACGATGAAAGCCGAGATTCCACGTGCTCCCTTTGCGGGGTTTGTTTTTGCAAAAACCACATAAACCTGAGCGTTCTCACCATTGGTGATCCACTGTTTTGTTCCGTTGATTACATAGCTGTCACCATCGAGAACTGCAGTTGAACGCATTCCAAGAGCATCAGATCCTGCATTAGCCTCGGTAAGTCCGAATGCAGCGATAGTTTTTCCTTCTGCAATGCCGGGCAGATATTTCTGTTTTTGCTCCTCATTACCGTGCAGGAGGATAGGGAATGTACCCAGTGCAGTCGCAGCCATGGCAAGTGAGATACCACCGTCGATTTTTGAGAGCTCCTCAACCGCAAGACAGAGTTCAAACACACCGCCCCCAAAGCCACCATATTGCTCAGGAATGTAAAGCCCGCACATGTCGGCTTCAGAAAGAGCCTCAACGATATCCCAGGGGAAAATGCCCTCATGGTCGTACTTCTCTCTTACGGGCAGAATTTTTTTCTGGGCTATCTCTCTGGCGGTTTCAACAATCATCTGCTGTTCTTCACTGAGAAAATAATTCATTCTTTCCTTCTCCTTTTGTACGGGAAATAATCATTTCTTTATTGTAATTAATGATTGCGTTCTGAGCAGCATTCTGCTGGGCGTCCTTTTTATTTTTACCTGTACCCTCACCCATAGGTATATCTGCAATATCTATACGGATTTTAAACTCTTTGGCGTGATCGGGACCGCTGGATTCGACTGTTGTGTATTTTGGTATTCCAAAGCCATCCTTTTGAGCCATTTCAAGAATTTTGCTTTTGTAGTTAATGTTGCTTTCGTCTCTTAAGAATTCGCCGATTCTCTGGAAGAGAAATTTGCTGAGCAGCTCTTTTGCGGCTTCCAGACCTCCATCCAGATACACCGCCCCTACAAGGGCCTCGAATGCATTGGAGAGAATGGAAGCCCTGGCTCGTCCACCCGATTTTTCCTCCGACGAGCTAAGGATCATAAATGGACCCATATTAACCGACAATGCCACCTCCCCAAGGATCTTGCGGCTGACTATAAGCGACTTGATCTTTGAGAGTTGCCCTTCGCTTTTCTCCGGATGAAGGAAAAAAAGATGCTCCGTGACAAGGCAATTAAGGACTGCATCGCCCAGAAACTCAAGCCTCTCGTTTGAGAGAAGCCCTTTTTTGTCATCTGGCGAAATTGCGGATTTATGTGTGAGTGCCTGGGTTAAAAGCGCATCAGTGTGAAACCTGTACCCGATTGTTTGCTGCAATTTAACAGCAGAGCCGATATCCTCGGCTCTGCCTTTTCTCAAGCCTCTGAAAAAATCAGTTAGTGCCCTCAGTGGATTCATACTTACCGATAAGGAGTGAAGCGTTGTGTCCTCCAAAGCCAAAAGAGTTGCTCATTGCGTACTTTACCTCTCTTTTTACAGCCTCGTTTGGAGTATAGTTAAGATCACATTCGGGATCCGGATCATCATAGTTAATTGTAGGCGGAATCATGCTGTCTCTTATAGCCAGAACAGATGCAGCAAACTCTATCCCTCCCGAAGCCCCGAGCAGATGCCCGGTCATCGATTTTGTTGAACTGATATTGAGCTTGTCTGCGGATTCTCCGAAAACTTTTTTAATAGCAATGGACTCGTATTTGTCGTTAAGAGGTGTTGATGTCCCGTGAGCATTGATGTAGTCGATCTGTGAAGGATTTACACCAGCGCTCTGAATAGCCATTCTCATTGCCCCCTGTGCCCCATAGCCCTCGGGAGCAGGATGAGAGAGATGGTATGCATCTCCGGTAGCTCCGTACCCAAGCACTTCGGCATAAATTTTTGCACCCCTTGCAAGCGCATGATCCAGGGATTCAAGAATAATTATCCCCGCACCTTCACCCATTACAAACCCTTCACGCTTAAGATCAAACGGACAGCTGGCTTTCTGAGGAGTGTCATTTCTGGTAGACATGGCTTTCATTGAGCAGAATCCTGCAAAGGCAATAGGTGTAATTCCAGCCTCAGCACCTCCGGTTACTGCAACATCCATCATACCACATTTTATAGACATAAATGCGTCGCCTATAGAGTGCCCGGCAGAAGCACATGCACTCACAACCGCATAGTTAGGCCCTTTGAATCCGTAGGTCATGGAGACCCTGCCTGCGGGCATATCGGTAATCATCATGGGAACAAGAAACGGAGAGACTCTTCCGGGTCCACGCTTGAGAAGCTTGGTGTGTTCGGTTTCAAGAGTTTGAATTCCGCCGATTCCAGATCCTATGATAACTCCGGCTCTGTTAAGATCCATGGAGTTTATATCCAGTTTGGAATCCTCTACCGCCATCTTTGCTGCTGCCAGTGAGAGAAGGATTACTCTGTCGGTGCGCTTTACTTCCTTAAGATCGACATACTGAGAGAAGTCAATATCCTTTACTTCACCGGCGATTTTACAGCTGTAGTCGGATGTGTCAAATAGACTGACATAGTCGATACCAGATTTACCGCCACACAATGAACTCCAAAATGTCTCTGTATCATTACCTACCGGGCTTGTAACTCCAAGACCGGTAACAACCACTCTTTTTGTCATAGAAAACACATTCCTCGATTAATCTGATTTTTCGAGGGTTCTTTTGCAGTTTTCTGCAAAAGAACCTGTTATATTAATACAAAGTATGTTTAGTATCAGACTTTGCTGCTGAGGTATTCTGTAGCATCCTTTACAGTGCGCATTTTTTCCGCATCTTCATCCGGAATTTCAACATCGAATGCGTCCTCAAAAGCCATGATGAGCTCAACCTGATCCAGTGAATCAGCTCCAAGATCATCCACAAATGAAGCCTGTGGGTTGATTTTGTCTTCACTTACACCAAGCTTTTCGGCAATAATCTCTTTGATTTTTGATTCCATCTCGCTCACAAACTGCTCCTTTCAAAAGTGACATTGGTCAAACACGATTATAATAAAATGATAAAAAACACCCTACATGACAAGTCCACCATCAACTGTAAGAACCTGCCCTGTTATATAATCCGAAAGTGAAGAACTGAGAAACAGCACTGCATTGGAGACATCCAGCGCAGATCCAAGCTTCTTCATAGGAATAGCTGAAGTTAATTTTTCCCTGTCTGCATCACTTAATTTGTCTGTCATTGCGGTTTTAATAAATCCGGGAGCAATGGCGTTGACATTTACACCGCGGGCTCCAAACTCTTTTGCCAGTGTCTTGGTCAGACCAATCATACCAGCCTTTGAAGCTGAATAGTTTGCCTGACCCGCATTACCCATCAACCCAACCACTGAAGCGATATTTATTATCTTGCCACTTCTTGCCTTCATCATCGGGCGCACTGCTTCACGGCAGCAAAGGAATGCACTTTTCAGATTGATATCGATAACCGCATCCCAGTCACTCTCTTTCATTTTTAAGATGAGTGTGTCTCTTGTGATACCGGCATTGTTTACCAGTATATCCAGTGAAGAAAACTCCCCTGTCACACTGTCAAACATGTTTTTTACATCCTCAGCCTTTGACACATCTGCTGAAACCGCTATAGACTGACGACCCAAAGCCTTAATCTCCTCAGCGGTGCTCTTTGCGGTCTCCTGATCAATATCACTTACCGCCACATCACAGCCAGCCTGAGCAAGCCGCAATGCAATCTCACGGCCTATCCCGCGACCGGATCCGGTTACAAGCGCTTTTTTCGAAGAAAGATCAATCACTTTTACACTCCTTAAACTTTTTTATGTTAGCAGAGAATATATGTTTTCAACACTCCCGCAGGGAACAACATTTATCGCAGGCTTGCATTTCCTGCCCAATCCCTTTAGAACAATTCCCGGCCCGACTTCCAGAACAGATTCTGTTTCAAGCGAGGAGAGAGTGTGCATAGATTCAACCCATCTTACGGGTGAAACAAGCTGTTTAACCAAAAGTCCCTTGAGGGCCTGAGCATCGGTTTCAGTTTTAGCCCTTACATTGGTAATAACAGGACATCTGGCATCCGAGAACTTTACGGGTTCAAGTACTTTCTCAAAAGCCTCGGCAGCACTTTTCATTAAGGGAGAGTGAAACGCACCACTGACAGGCAGAAGTATCGCACGCTTTGCGCCCGCTTCCTTAAGTTTTCCGCACGCCTCCTTTACCGCTTCAACTTCGCCGGAAATCACTGTCTGGTCTGGTGAATTCTCATTTGCTGTCACCACAACACCGACCTGAACGCCAGACAAAACCTCCTTTATCTTCTCCTTCTCCAACCCAATAACTGCAGCCATCGCACCCGGTGTCTCCTTTCCCACACCGGACATGATCTCCCCTCTTTTGGCCACAAGCTTAAGCCCATCCTCAAACGTGATAACACCTGCAGCATACAGCGCACTGTACTCCCCAAGTGAATGGCCGGCTACAAAATCGGGCCTGATTCCTTTTTGTGTCAGTATATCGGTTATTGCGCTTTCAATGGTAAACAGTGCAGGCTGAGTGTTTTGGGTTGCGGTAAGTTGCTCTGCAGGACCATCAAGGATAATCGAAGAAAGATTTCTCCCCAAAATTGAATCTGCCTGCCCGAAACGTTCTTTTGCACTTTCAAACGAATCGCACAAATCACTGCCCATTCCCACTGACTGGGATCCCTGACCGGGGAAAAGAAAAGTGGTCTTCATATCAGCAGAACTCCTTTTTTTCAAAAGATTACAAGGGAACTTCCAACCGTAAGCCCACCCCCTATACAGGTGAAGAGCACTTTGGTCCCCTCTTTTATTCTCCCTTCATCCCATGCCTGATTCAGTGCAAGAGGTATGGAGGCAGAAGAGGTGTTTCCATATCTATCCATATTGGTAATTATCTTTTCCATGGGAAATTTCAGCTGGGAAGAGAGGGCCTTTATTATTCTGATGTTTGCCTGATGAGGTATAATCAGATCGATCTGATCGAGAGAGATATCAGCTTCGGTTAAAATTCTCTGAGCCGAGTCGGACATCAGTCTCACCGCATGCTTGAACACTTCATTGCCGTTCATGCTCATGCACCTGTCCTCACCCCAGGCCGGGAGCTTAAGGATATCTCCATGTGATCCGTCACTTGCAATATAGCTTGAAAGTATCCCTCTGGAACTGTCCTCCTGAGCAGATATAACAACAGCACCAGCACCATCCCCAAAAAGGATGCAGGTGTTTCTGTCATTCCAGTCCAGAGTTTTGGATATAACCTCAGTTCCGATAACAAGCATGTTTTTTGCCTGCCCGCCCCGTATCATGTTGTTTGCTACAGTCATAGCATAGATAAAACCAGCACAGGCAGCACTCACATCAAACCCAAAAGCCTGCTCTATCCCCAAGGCAGCCTGGATTTTGCATGCAGTTGACGGGAAGAAATAATCGGGGGTGAAAGTTGCGCACACGATGCCGTCGATATCTGAAGGGCTCATTCCCGCTCTCTTCAATGCACTCTGTGCCGCTTTGGCACCAAGCTCTGCAGCGGAAGTTGGATTGTTCTTTGGAACAATATGCCTTTGCTTTATGCCGGTACGGGTTGTGATCCACTCATCGGATGTATCCAGGAAACTTTCTATATCTTTGTTTGTGAGGATCTGCTCAGGTACGCAGCAACCCACAGATTTAACATGAACACCAGTTTTTGCTATACTCACTGTACCTCTCTTTCAGTCCTGCGCCCGCTTGTTTCACCCTAATGAGCATTGTCACTTTCCACAGTTTTCAAGGCAGTAAGGACTGCGTTTCTGAATGCTTGACTTGAAGATCCCCCGTGTGCCTTTAGAACAGTTCCTTTTATACCGAGAAACGGAACTGCACCGTAATTCTCAGGGTTCAAAGCTTCCATTTTCCTGACCAGTTTTCCAAGCAATTCAGGATCTTGCTTTAAAACGGAAGCTGTTAGTGAATAGAAACTTTCACTTGCCTTTAAAAGAACATTTCCGGAAAACCCATCACATACCACCACATCTGCATCACCCGACAACACACGATTCCCCTCGATATACCCCTCGTAATTAACACTTCTGTGTTGAAGCAGAATCTTTGCGGCATCCTGAATACAGACGGGCCCCTTTGAAGATTCTTTTCCGATATTCAGAAGAGAAACCGCGGGAGCTTTCAGATCGAACAACCTTTTCATATAAGAGCTTCCCATCGAGGCAAATGAGACCAGATGTTCTGCACGGCAATTCAGATTAGCCCCGACATCAAGCAGAAGAACCGGTTTTTTCCCCGCAGTAGGAATAAGTGCAGCGAGTGCAGGCCGCTTTACATTTTCGCTGCGCCCCAACAGAAACTGTGCTGCACCAATCAATATTCCACTGTCCCCTGCACTGACAGATGCATCAACCACACGCTCTTTCTGCAAGGTGATGCACCTTATTATCGAAGAATTGCTGTGCGTCCTCCACACCCTGGAGCGGTTTTCCAGAGAAGAGATTTTTTCTGTACAGTGTTCAACGATATATTTGGAACGATCAAAAGAGAATTCCCCTTCAAGTTCATCGAGCACACGGCAGATCTCTCCGGAATCACCACATAAATGAGCGATAAAGGGATAAGCAGCACAACATTGTGCTTCTATAACACCTCTGATTATCACCTTCGCACCGAAATCCCCACTTTGCGCATCAATGGAAATTCTTCTTGTGCTCATTTATGCATTCCAGCCAAATCCATAACCCGGGAAGATCCTGTTAAGTTCTCTGAAGATGAAATGTGTAATTTTCCGTCAAATCTACTCTTCTGACTCCTGCACTTCCATCCCTGCATAGTGACCGCAACTGCCGCAAACACGGTGGGCAACTTTTGGCTGCTTGCAGTGTGAGCACAGCACGGGTTTTACTGGTTTGATTGCCAGATGACTGCGACGCTTATCCCTGCGAGCGCTTGTTACTCTCTTTTTAGGTATTGCCACGATTCCTCCTTTTTGACTTCAACCCTCCAAGCAAACCCTTTCAGTCAGATGAACTGATGCTCGGGCATGACTCAGATTTAATTTTTATGCTTTAATTTCCTCAGTGCTTCCCAGCGTGGATCAATATTTTCCTGATCCGCTGAGTTTACCTCAGTTTTTTTCACTTTAACCTCAACACCCTTGCAGTCCTGCCTGCAAAGAGGCTTGATAGGCACAGCAATCATCAACTCATCATAGATTGCCGGACTTATGTCGAGCAGATCTTCATTCACGTTGTAGTAAAAATCCACACCCTCATCATCAACTGCCACGCCATGTTTTCCGGTGCTTTCCCTGATAATAAGCCTCATCTGGGCCTCAACGGAGTGATCATACCGATTGAGACATCTTGCACACTCAAGACTCAAAACAGCCTCAGCAACAAAACTCACCACCAAAACAGAACCGTTTCTATCTATATACCCCCTGCATTTTACCGCCCGGGAGAGTGGCGGAAGATCCTCTTTAACCGACTCGAGCATCGTGCTCTGATTCAGCTCTGAATGCCCCTGCGGTATTGTCCTTATATCAATATCCATCATTTTTCCATATCGGCAGCCGGCAAAACAGATTGCCGGATACAACTATTGAAAGTTATAGAAAATAATTCTGCAATCAATCATAAACAAGCATACTCTTTATCGATCAGTAAAATAGGTTGTTTTCCAACACCCTCTATACGCTCTGCCTCATGACGATATTGACCTTAAAAACCCTCTTTCATGCCTGTTTTCAAACAGTTGCATCCAAACACAGATGCACTCTTACAAGGCCTCTCACCGAATTGCCACAATACAGCGCATCGGCATTAATCAGGTCCTCCTGATACAAAACCTGCTCGCTGCATCTGTTTTTTTCCACCATTTTTTTCCTTAAAACCCCGTTTAAAAGCCCACATTCAACGGGAGGAGTACGCAACAGCCCCTCTTTGAGCACAAACAGATTGCTCCTGGCCCCCTCAGTTACCTCTCCCCTCTCATTGAGATGAATCACATCAAAGCACCGCCCCCCACGGATCTTCCCCACAGCTTCATCGTACCAGGGTCTTGGGGTAGTTTTATGATAAAGATAGCGGTTCGAACTATCTACCCTCTTTTGGGACAAAAACAGCTTTGCATCTGTGTCATTGGGCAGAAGCAGAATCTCTTCATAATCCCACCTAACCTCCCCATCTGCACTCAGTACGATTCTAACCTTACAGCAGTTTTCCCCCAGAAGTTCCTCTTTTATCCGCAAAAGTGTGGCTGAGATATCCCGGGGGGAATACCTGAAATCCAGAAACCTTGCCGATTTTCTGAGCCTCTGAACATGCTCCCTTTGATAGAGCAACTTTCCGTCTTTGTACAACATGGATTCAAACAAATCAAAACTGAACTGTTCCTGGTGTAAAAAGCGACACTTGATCCTGCACTCTTCATACTCACCCCGTTCATCAGAATCCCAGACTATTCCACTACCAACCCGGTAAATCCAGTCCCTGTCGTTGTGTTTTCTCTGAAGAGTGCGGATCGGCACACTGAACACACCGCTTCCGCGGGGGGAGAAAAACCCAAGTGCCCCACAGTACATCCCCCTTGTTCCTGTTTCCAGTTCATCTATAATTTCCATAGTCCTGATTTTGGGAGCCCCGGTCACAGAACCGCACGGAAACAGAGCTCTGAGAAGATCGGGCGTGCTATTCCTGGCGATTCTACCCTCAACTGTAGAAGTCATCTGGTGGACGGTCCGGTGTGTTTCGACCTCAAAAAGGCGGGAAGTATGCACCGAGCCGGTAATACATATTCTCCCCAGATCATTTCTCAGAAGATCAACGATCATAATATTTTCACTTCTGTCCTTGGGGCTATTGTGGAGAGCTCTTTTCAACTCCCTGTCCTGGGATTCAAAACACCCCCTTGGAGCAGTTCCCTTCATCGGCTTGACACTGATTTTCCCCCTGTTGGTTCTGAAAAAAAGCTCGGGAGAAAAAGAAAGTGCACTAAGGGACGGGGTCTTGTAATATGCACTGAATGGAACTTTCTGAAACTGCCGCAGCCCAAGATACATTTCAAAGGGGCTGCCTTCAAGCTGTTCCACCAAAACATCAAAAGTGAAATTTACCTGATAGGTGTCCCCCGACTCTATATACCTTTTTATCTTTTCGATTTTTGAAACATACCCGGGTTGAGAAAGCGAAAATGTTACACCGGAAGGAGTAACAGGGTCAAGCAGCTTATGTTCAGGAGCTGCCGGCAGCGGTTTATTCCACTCACCGCTAAGATGATCAAAAATCCAGGGGTTTGAAAAAACACCAAAACAGAGAAGTTCCATCTGCTCACCGGAGCTGAAAAGATGCCTTGTTTTCTGCTCCAGCCCCCCAGCGGACTCATAAGCCATATACCCTGCAACCCAGTACCTTTTCCGAAGGTTATCAATCTCAGTTAATATCTCCCCGACCTCATCGGGGTTTTCCGTTTTTAAAACTTTTTCAGGGGAAGTGAAGATATATGAATAGCGGTTTTGGGCTGAAGGCAGAGCAGTGTCAAGGAAGATAAAGGTGCTGGACTGTTTTTCCAGATTTCCGATCAGCTCCATCTGAGAAGATGGAATTCTGACCGGAAGTTTGTAATTTTTGGAAGGGTTTGTTTTCACATCAATACACGTCAATGAAAACTTCACCCATAAGCCCTGAGGGTCTTCCATTCATTCTCAGCACATTATCAAGCGAATTAACGACCCTGATTTCCAACTCATTTCTCTTTGGTTCGCATGCAGATGTAATATCAACCTCCATGGGCTGCCAGTGAAATGCACCGAAATCCCTACCGTTCACTTTGGCATACACAGTACCCGACACCTTTGAGAATCTGAGTATGAGCTTTTTGTACTCATTTGGAATTTCAAAAGACTGAGAGTATTCCCCCATACCTGTAAGATATGGGTAACCATGTTTTGCCCAGGAATCCTGCCCTGCGGCATCTGATTCTTTATCCAGAGCCCACCCCTGACTTCCCTTGGCAATTGCAAAATGTCCCATAACAAGGGGTGGATAGAGGATAGACTGAGGTTCACTCATAACACTGCTCATCCTGAACGATACGCGGTTAAACCCTTTCACCACAACTTCTGCAATATCGTAAACTGCAGCTTTCTCCCCAAACAGTTTTCTGATCTCCCTGACATGCGGACTGTTTTGATCTTCCGGGCTCAGTGCTACCGTCTCCTTTTTTGCCCCATTGACACTCACCTCAGCGGTATTGGTATCTGGGTTAGGTCCGGCTGTCACCAAAAAGCAGTTTTCAGGCAGACTCCTGACCTCAAAAATCGATTCATGATAGTGAATCACCCCTCCAGTTTCACGACTCAGCCCCATACGGGTTGTCCAGTTTGCCAGCGGAAGAGCATTCATCGATTTTGCCCGAAACATCCAGGCATCCTTCATGACCATTCTGTAACTTCTCTGTGGCAGTGCAAAGGGGTCGATATAGGAGTCATTTTGTTTGTACCCCTGAGGGATCATATTGCTTGATGAAGATGCGATAAACAGCGTTTGATTTGGTGCAATGATAAGATCAAAACTGCATGAATTATCCGACTCCTCAGGGCTGAGTTCCCGCAACTCCCTGGCAGCGCAGTCTATGAGAGTGAAATTTTTCTCCTTGGCCACCTCAACAGTACACATCTGCTCCTGATCGGCGTTTCTGTTACTGATCACATAAAGCTTTGCCCCCTCATTCAGATAAGCAGATGTGTGAATATCGGGACATGGTTTTCCACTACTGCTTACAACAGAGATATCGGTTTTGATTTCAGGAACAGCCTCCATGATCTCATTAACCTCAACAACCCTGGCGAAACCCTTTTTGGAAGAGAGCAGCTTCTCTATGCGCGCCTGAATAGAAGAACAAAACCCATCGAGGTATGTCCCTTCCGTTTTTTGGCCAATGAACAGTATTGAACCCTGTTTTGCGATCAGTTTTTCAAGAAATACAAGTACACTTCTTGAGATCAGGGGGGCATAGGGCAGAACAAGCATAGAGTAGTTGCCCTTTCTTATCCTGTCGTTTGTGCCAAACTCTCCGTTCTGACGCACAGTGCAGCTAAGAAGAAGTTCCTCGGTAATGATGTCGACATCGGCATTGAGACTCATAAGCTGATCTACTGCTGCCCTGAACTGCGCCAATCCCTCATGTGCGGTTTGACTGTCTTCAGGTGAAAACTGGGAGAGTATCGAAGTGCAGGGTGAAAGAACCGCAATCTGCCTGCAGGACTGCATCTCTGCAAGAATCTCCTGAGTGTGAGCAGAGTAATCACACACATACCTGAGGTATTCCCACTCTGTGGAATACCAGCCCACATTATGAGGAGTTTTCATATAATTACGCTGATCGTAATTGAAGAAAAATCCATCCATTATGATTGTCGACGGACCATTGAGAAGGCTTTGGTCAATCTCTTTTTTGAGACTCTGCACGGTTGCTCCATGCCCGGAGCTGTTTCGCCCGATAACGGTCAGTGTTTCTCTGCGGAACTCATTTGTGTTGGTATCAGCCATAGTGCGGAGAAGTGCATAATTCTCTTCTGCCCCATTAATGTTCTGAAACCCCACAGCACCAAGCCCCGTTTCAGTCGGTATATACATATCAGAGAGCATCTCATCGGTGCGTGGAATACCTGTCTCAGGAACAAACACCCACTGAGAGAGCCTGTACTTTTTAGCCCAGTTTTCAAGCGGCAGTGCAAACTTTTCATACATCGATCCGAAAATAAAGGCATACACCTGAGTGCGTATGCGGTTACAGGGGGTGTTGGTCTGAAAGAAAATCGCCGGTAAGAGCTTAATAAGATCTTTTTTGTATTTAGCCCTGTATTTTACAACCAGATCATCATCCCAGGGGATAGAACTGCTTCCCGGTTTGCATGCAGGCATCTCATTTATAAATCCCTCAAAGGTGCCTGGCATATACTTGGAGAACCTGTCGTGGAAAACATCCAGGACATTACTTATATAAAGCTGAGCGGTTTTTGTATTCAGAGGGTTAGGTATGAAACCACCCGTGAGGTTGTGTGCATATGACTTGCGCAAAAGAAGTAAACACTGATCTTCCCCTGCAGATTTCCAGACAAACTCAGATTGTCCTTTAGGCACCGAAATCTGCCTGGCTTCCTCGAGCGCAACAACCGAGTTGCTAATTCCCATCACCAAAGCAATATATTCACTCTCACAATCCAGCTCAATTACATGCTCCTCCTCACCTTTGGAAATTATCTCTTTTTCCTTTACAAGGCACTGGGATCTGAGCTTTTTGGACTGATTTGTAATAGTCTCAAAAACGTTATTCCATGGCATGGAGAAATCATCAGCCAAACGTATTCCCACTTTATTCTGCTGGGCAATTTTCAGCACCTGTTCGAAAAGATCAAAAAACTCCTCAGAGGTGTAGGCCGGGCTCATGTCTCTTCCGGGGCGAACCGCGATTCCGCCAAAGCCTTTGGATATCAAGTCATTAAGCTGCCTTTCCATCTCAGGCAGATTTACGGACATGTTCCATGTCCAGATTGCCCAGGGCTGGGATTGACGCTTAGGGGTAGAGAAAAGGGATTTTAAGTTTTTCAAATCTGACTCCTGACTTGGAAGGTCAACAGAAAAAGCGGGTTTTTCTGCCAAATATTAGGGTCAACCGTAGAATCAATTTAAATTCCGTTATTACTAAAGTCAAGAGTGAGATTGCTTTTATGTAGACTACAAATGGCCTCAAAGCATTGTTTTACAGAGGCTTACGCCGTGTTATTGAAGCCTGTATTTATTTTTAATTTTCGATTTCCTTAGAAAAAAAATCAAATCCCTTTACCTCCTGAATCAAAAAGGGTATAATTATCAGTATGAAGAGAAAATATTACAGCGGAAAAGAGATTGAAAAGCTCCTGGCGGTCATAAAACGCAATAAAGAGAAAAACCTCAGCAATTCCAAACAGGCGTATGAGGGTCTTTACTCTCAAAACCAGAATAATGACCAGCAAACACAGGAGGAAGATCAGGCGGAAAACACCCTCAAGCCCAGTGACGTGAAACTTGTGCTGTTCGGTGCAGAAAGCCCCTTTTTGAGATCCATTGCAGAGATGCTAAGCGCGATGATTGTAATCACCGCGTTCGATGATCCTGAGAAAACGATAAACTTCACTCTGGAATATCAGATCAAACATGTGATTCTCGACCTCGATCCGCCTACAGATTGTTTTGAGAGCATTAATATCTTCTCGGCTATCAAAACACTCGACCCGGATATTAAGATGTATGCATGCACAAAAACACCTCTTAGTAATGAAGCCGGAGGTTTGAAACACAAGGGTGCGATAATTTTACCTAAACCTCTGTGGCGCAAACAGATAGAGAGTTTTGTGAAAAAATATATCTGAGAAAAAGGTGCGCAGACCAAAATTTTAGAGAACGGGCCAGGTGCTTTAAATTAATGGGTCGAAAGCCAAACCTGAAAATCCGGTGTAACTCTCGCTGTATAAGCAACTTACGCGCCCCCCCCCGCCGAAAAACAGTCGGGAGGTCACCTGCGAGGCGATTCCTCCCCCATGGCAGTTTAAGAGCATGCTTTCTTATGAAGCTCCGAAAGAATGTTGAGAGCATCAAGCGGTGTAAGGCCGTTAATATCAAGGGTTTGTATTGAAGTAATTATTTCAGCCCTGTGACTGTCGATACAGTTAAGCTGAACCCCGGTGAACAGATCGGTTTGATCTTTCCCGCCCCTTTTTGAATCATCGGCTTTTCTTGCCAGTACCGGTTTATGATCGGGTGTAAGTTCCATATTTTCCAGATTGGTAAGAATCTCCCTTGCCCTTACAATCACATCCCCCGGAACCCCGGCCAGTCTTGCGACCTGAATTCCATAGGAGTGGTCACAGGAGCCCTCACCAATTTTTCTGAGAAAAATAATCTGCTCGTTCCACTCCTTAACCTTGATATGGAGATTTTTAATTCTGCTGTAGAGAAGGGACATCTCTGTAAGCTCATGGTAGTGTGTTGCAAAGAGGGTTCTTCCCTGCCTGGAGTCTGTTTCATGGAGATATTCCGCAACCGCCCATGCGATACTGATTCCATCGAAGGTGGATGTTCCCCTTCCCACTTCATCCAGAAGAATGAGGCTGTTGTGAGTTGTGTTGTTCAGAATGTTTGCAACCTCTATCATCTCTACAAGAAAGGTACTCTGACCCCTTGCAAGCCGGTCTGAAGCGCCTACCCGGGTGAAAAATTTATCCACCACCCCGATTTGGGCAGATGCAGCAGGCACAAAGGAGCCCATCTGCGCCATAATGGCGATAAGAGCATTTTGCCTCAGATAGGTTGATTTTCCCGCCATATTTGGCCCCGTAATAAGAAGAATCTGTGATTCTCCTGATAGTATTTCGGTGTCGTTTGGTACAAACTGCTCCCCGGCTGTCATTCGTTCCACAACCGGATGGCGCCCATCTTTAATGATAAAATCACGTCCTGAAGTAACTTTTGGTCTGGTGTAGGCATAATCTGCGGCGATTCTTGCAAGAGAAGTGTACACATCGAGTGTAGAGATCGCCTCTGCGGCCCGCTGAATCGACTCACATTTCTGAGCCACCTGCTCTCGAAGCGAAACGAACACCTCATGTTCTATGGAGCTTATCTGCTCCTGAGCTCCCAGAACCTTCGACTCCATCTCCTTGAGTTCAGGGGTGATAAACCTTTCACCGTTTACCAGAGTCTGCTTGCGGATGTAGTTTTCAGGCACCGAATCTATGTTTGCCCTGGAGACCTCTATGTAATAGCCAAACACCTTGTTAAATCCCACTTTAAGCGAAGAGATTCCGGTTCTTTTACGCTCTGTTTCCTGAAGTGATGCGATCCACTGCTTGCCATTAACAGAGGCATCCCTGATCTCATCGAGATGGGAGGAAACACCTCTTTTAATTATCCCCCCCTCCTTAACGGAGAGAGGCGGGTTTTCCACCAGTGTGGATTCGATCCGGGAGGATAACTGCTCAAATCCCCGCAGCGATGAACAGATGTTTTTCATCTCATTGAGGGAAGATTCATTGAGGGTTTTGATTATCGAGGGGAAGGTGTCAAAAGAGCTCTTGAGGGAGTTGAGATCCCGGGCATTTGCCCTTTGGAAAATCACCCTGCTTATGAGGCGCTCGATATCGGCGACCCGTTTTAACTTAAGTTCGATTTCACCCCTTACGAAGATATCTTTCCTGAGCCATTCAACACAGTCGAGTCTTCTGTTTATCTTCTCTATATCCTTAAGCGGGTGGGTTATCCAGTTTCTCAGAAGCCTTGCCCCCATGGATGTACCCGTTCTGTCGAGCACGGTTATGAGGGTCGTATCGTTGTCATCGGTCTGAAGGGGCTTTAGCAGTTCAAGATTTCTGATAGTCGAGGGGTCAAGCTCAGCGAACTGATCGAGTGAACGGGGAACAATCGAAGAGATATGGCTTAGCCCGTTTTTTTTCTGCTCCTTTAAGTACTGAAGCAGGGCACCGGCTGCACACACCCCCTCCTTGTAGCCCTCTAGCCCCATTGCCTGAACCGAGGCGATATTGAAATGGGAACAAATCTCCTCAGAGGCATTCTGGAAAGAGAATTTCCAGTCGCAGTAGCGGGAAATCACAGTTTTTCTATAGCTTTGCTCGAGAAACGGGGGTATCTCAAGCTGGGGCAGATCTGACAGGACAACCTCGCTTGGATCTATCCTTACCAGTTCATGTTCAAGCTCAGAGGGTTTTACCTCCTCAACCTGAAAAAAGCCGGTGGAGAGATCACAGATAGCTATTCCCGTGAGAGCCTCAGAGCAGCAAAGAGCCATGATAAAATTATTCGCCCTCTCCTCAATATAATTGTTTTCGGTTGCGGTTCCTGCGGTGATTACTTCCACCACATCCCTTTTCACTACCCCTTTTGCGGTTTTTGGATCTTCGGTCTGCTCACAGACAGCTATTTTATACCCCGCCCTGACCAGTTTGTTTGCGTACCTTTCGAGGGCATGGTAAGGAAACCCTGCAAGTGGTGTGCTGTCTGCCCCACCATGATTTCTGCTGGTAAGAGTGAGTCCCAGAACTTCGGAGGCAATTTTTGCATCTTCGAAAAAGAGTTCGTAGAAATCTCCCATGCGGTATAGAAGAACGGTACCGGGGTTTCTACTTTTGATTTCGGTGTACTGGCGCATCATGGGTGTGAGCTGGCTTGCTCCGCCCTTTTTTTTGGATGTGCTGCTCGCGCTACTCATTTTTGTTCCTCCTGTGGCTCTGAGGCGGTTTGAGAGCTTTTTTCCTCTGAGTGCCCCTCTTGCTCTGTATCGGTTTGGTCCTCTTCACCCTCTTCGAGCTGGTCGATAGAAAGCTCTTCCATTTTCTCCTTGGCCAGAGCTTCAAACTCCTCAATTTTGGGCAGATCGGAGATTTTGTTCAATCCGAAATGGTGAAGAAACTCCTGAGTGGTGCTGTAAAGAAGGGGCCTTCCCGGTTTATCACTTCTGCCCGATATTGTGATAAGCCTTCTCTCAAGAAGAGTTTTCATGGCTCCGTCGGAGACAACTCCCCTTATGGCCTCGATTTCCGCCTTGCTCAGAGGCTGCCTGTAGGCGATAATTGCAAGACACTCAAGAGCCTGCATAGAGAGCTTTTTGGCAGCCTTCTCTTTAAAGATCTGCCTTATCCATGGATGATAGTAGGCGATGGTGCGGAACTGAAACCCCCCTGCCACCTCCACTATCTCGAAGGGATGGCGCTCTTTCTGGAGCTGGACATTGATTTTTTCCACCATTTTTCTGAGTTTTCTCAGATCGGGTTCACCGGGAATAATCGATTTTAGCTTGGCCGGTGAGAGGATTTCATCGGAGGCAAACAGCAGCGCTTCAAGAATTCTGTAATCCTCGGCTGAATTTTCGTTTTTCGGCTCTTTGTCTGCAGATGGCTGCTGTTTTTGCGAACTGTTTTTTGTCCTGGTATCACTCTGAGTCACTTGTCTTCTCCTGCTCCCTGTTTTCACATCTGGTAACAAATATGGTTCCAAACCCCTCTTCCTGCCTGAACTGAATCTGCCTCATCTTCACGAGTTCGAGAATAGCCATAAAAGTAACCACCATGGCGAATTTGCTTTTGGGCCCGTTTTGAAACATATCCTCAAACCTGACCTCTTCGTAGTCTGAGAGTATGGTGAGCACATGCTCGATTCTGTCATCGACCTTTATGTCCTCTTTCAAAACGATATGACTTGTGTCCTTTTTCTCGGGACGTGAGAGTATCTCCTTGAATGCCGAGAGGAGGTCAAAAACACTGACAGAGCCAAGATTTACCTCCTGTGCTTCTGCCTTTACCTCAATCTCCTCAGCCTTACCCCTGCTGTAGGCGCCAAACTGCTCCGATTCAAACACCTTAAGCGTACCGGCGGCTTCCTTGTACTTTTTATACTCAAGGAGCTGTTCGATGAGCTGCTGACGGTTAAAGATCCCATCCTCCTGCCCCAGATCCTCATCATTTGCCTGATCGGGCAGCAGCTCCCTTGACTTAAGCCGTATCAGTATTGCAGCCATGTGAAGATACTCACTGGCCAGATCAATGTTCACCTCCCTCATCAGATCCAGATACTCAAGATACTGAGAGGCAATAAGTGAAACCTTTATATCTGTAATGGCCACCTCTGCTCTGTTTACAAGGTATAGGAGCAGATCGAGCGGACCCTCAAAAAGTTCCAGATGTACCTGGTATTCCTCTTTTTTCATCTGCTCGCAATCGCCTCTATCTCCACCAGTACTCCTTTGGGAAGAGAGGATACTTCCACGACACTTCTGGCCGGAGCGGCCTTATGAAGCTCCTGAAGGTATACCTGATTAAAAAGGGGAAAATCTTCCATGCGTTTAAGAAAGACCGTGGTTTTAACCAATGCCTCAACCCCAAGGCTGACACCAGATAGTATGGCCTTTAGATTGTTCATTACCTGAAGGGTCTGCTCCGGTGTTGTGCGGCCCACGATTTCCCCGCTCTTGGGGTCGATAGGGATTTGTCCTGATATAAAAATCAGATCTCCGCACTCCATAGCCTGACTGTAAGGACCGATCGGCTCTGGTGCCTGCTGGGTATAAAGGGAACGGGGGATCATATCTGCCTTTTTTTGATTACCGACTACAAAAAATAAAAGAAACTTCATGAAAAATAAATAATGGCCAGAGTGTAGCTGAAACACCCTGACACCAAAAGCAGATCCTCCCGTAAAAGATTATTATTCGACGGTGACACTTTTTGCCAGATTTCTGGGCTGATCTATCTCACAGTTTCTCATAGCCGCTATATAATAGGCAAGAAGCTGAAGAGGGATAACCGATAGCAGGGGGCTGAGCATGGGAATAGTTTTTGGAATATAGATTACGTGATGGGAGAACATTTCGATCTCCTTGTCTCCCTCGTTTGCAATGGCGATTATTTTTCCGCCCCTGGCGTTTATTTCCTGGATGTTTGAGATTGTTTTATCGTACACGCTGTCTTTGAGAGCCAAAACGACGCAGGGCATGTCCTGATCGATTAGTGCGATGGGGCCATGTTTCATCTCTGCCGCAGGGTACCCTTCGGCATGGATATAGGAGATCTCTTTTAGCTTGAGCGCCCCCTCAAGCGCAGTAGGAAAATTGTAGGAGCGTCCCAGGTAGATAAAGTTTGAATGTCTGTGGTAGGTTTGAGCGATATCTTTTATCGCCTCGTTTTGTTTCAGTATTTTCCTTATCTGCTTTGGGATAGAGTCGAGCGCTTTTGCAATGAGAGTTCCCTCGGAGTGAGAGATTCTTCTCATTCTGCCCAGAAGAAGTGTGAGCAGGCTAAGGACAGAGAGCTGAGAGGTGAAAGCTTTTGTGGAAGCCACACCTATTTCCGGACCGGCATGAAGGTAAACACCACCATGAGATTCCCGCGCGATAGTCGAACCAACCGTGTTACAGATCCCCAGAACCGTTGCTCCCTTGTGGGAAGCCTCTCTCATGGCGGCCAGTGTATCTGCGGTTTCACCCGACTGACTTATGGCGAAAATCAGGGTGTGGGGGTCGATTATCGGGTTTCGGTAACGAAACTCTGACGCATACTCGACTTCTACGGGGATACCTGCGAAGTCCTCTATCATATACTCCCCCACCAAAGCCGCGTGCCAGCTCGTTCCGCATGCCACGAAAATGATTCTGTTTATTTTCCTAAGCTCCTGAAGAACCAGGTTGAGCCCATCGAGCCGGGCAGTGCCCTCCTGGAGCAGAAGTCTTCCACGGAGAGCATTTCTGACAGTATCGGGCTGTTCGAAAATCTCCTTGAGCATGAAATGATCGAACCCCCCCTTAGCCAGATCGGAGGCGTCCCACTCGAGGTTGTGAATTTTGGGGCTTACCTTGCGGTTATCGAGAGTGCTTGTGTTATACTCTCCCTGTTTAAGCTCGATAATGTTGTTGTCCTTAAGATAGATTACCTTTTTGGTGTGACGCACAATGGCGGAAGCATCACTGGCAAGGAAAAACTCCTCATCCCCTATCCCCACCACAAGAGGTGAGCCCCTTCTTGCACCAACTATCACACCCGGATTGTCGTAGGCCACAACCGCTATCCCGAAAGTCCCCTCTACCTCAGAAAGTGCTCTTCGAACCGCCTCTTTGAGATTGCCGCCGTAGTACTTGCCGATCAGCTGAGCCAGAACCTCAGAGTCGGTTTGTGAAGCAAAACCGATCCCCTCTTTACACATTTTCTGTTTCAGAAAAGAGTAGTTCTCTATTATGCCGTTATGAACGAGGGCTATTTTTTTGTTGCAGTCTGTGTGGGGGTGAGCGTTTTCAAATGAAGGCACACCATGCGTTGCCCACCTTGTGTGAGCGATACCGGAAAAGCCGCTCAGGGGAAGTGAACTGGTGATTTCCCTTAAGTGCTCCACCTTACCCCTGTCTTTCTGTATGTTGAGGCAGTTCTGACCTGCCATTGCAATTCCCGCACTGTCATAACCCCTGTACTCCAGAGCACTTAGCCCCTCTATGAGAATGGGAAAAGCATTTTGATTTCCTATATAGCCAACTATTCCACACATTGCAAACCCCCTTTAAAAGACTGCTTATAACAAAAACTACCACCCGCCCAGAAAACCCCGCAACTCTTTGTCGCTGCAGCAAATAGAAAAACCGGATCTCCTTTTTACATGAATTCTAAAAATTGCAACCATTATGCCACGTTCAAACCCCCCCCTACCCACAATCATGAACACAAAGATCCATGGGGAAAAACGGCAAAAAACCGAGGCAATCCCGGCCATATGCCTCTCTGGGTAAAAGGGAAGAATGCTTTAGTGACGGATACATTCTGCGGTTCCCCCCCTCTCATGAAAAGAGAGGGGGGGGGGAAGGGGGTGATACCCTCTGTTTTCCACAGAGGGTAAGGTTTCTAATTTCTCAGTTCACTGAGTACCTGTTCATTTTCAGGATCCAAATTTCTGGCTCTCTGAATATGTTCTCTGTACTTTTCCTCGTTCTTTTGCAATCTCGCCAACCTGGCAAGCCCAAGCTCTGCATACACATACTGTTGATCAGCCCTTAAGGCACGCTGGTAAAAAGTCCTTGCCCAGGGGATCCGGTTCTGGAAAAAATACACATCGGCTTTTCTGCACAGAGCGGGGGCATATTCCGGATCGACATCGATGGCATCCTGAAACACCTCAGCAGCCTCATCGAATTCCTCTCCTGCAACAAGTATCTCACCATGAATCATAATTGTTTCCAGATCAAAGGGTTCCACATCCCTTATTCTTTCCACCTCTGTCAAAGCCTCCCTTAGCCAGCCCAGAGAATACAGTGAGAAAACGTAGGCCCTGCGAAGCTCCAAATCGTCTCTTGTCCTCAGAATCTCTCTGAATTTATTTGCGGCTTCACGATACATCCCAAGCTCATAGTACCCTTTGGCTATTGTTATCCTGATATTTTCATCCGAAGAATCATCTGCCAGCCTCGCAGCCATCCCTAAATACTCGACTGCCTCATCAGGTCTGTTTTCAGCCTTGTATCCCTGGGCCAGAAGGGATAACACTTCGAGGTCATTTTGGTCTGCAGAGTGAGCAATCTGCAGAAAAGGCAGTGCATGAGAGGTGTAATTTCTATCCATAAGATATCTACCCACAGTTCTTAGCGGCTGCACATTCCGGTTGTCCAGGTGAAGAAATCTTCCAAAAGCCTCAAGCATTTCGGTGTCTTCCCCCAGCTGGCCGTGTGCAAACCCAAGCTCATACCAGATACGTGAGAGGGTATCGTTCAGCCCAGCGCCCCTCTGAAGCATAGAGATTGCCTCCGAATAGTTTTTTTCGACATGTGAATAATATATCCCCATCTTCAGAAAGTTGCGGTAATCATCGCTATAGCGCTGAGTGTTTTGCAGATACAACCCCGAAGCTTTCTCAGGATTACTCTCTTCATAGAGATTCGCAAGCCGGTAGGCTGCATTTGGATCCTTTACTCCCGGAATATTGATAAATTCCGAAAGAATTTCTTTGGCTTTTTGTGGCTGCTCATTTCTATCATAAACCAAGGCCAGTGCTCTTAGTGCTTCCGCTGCAAAAGGCTTCTCTGAAGTGATGGCACGGTGCTCCTCCAGAATCTCTATGGCAAATTCAGCTCTCCCTGTTTTCTTTGCCGATATACCAAGCCGGTAGAGAAGCTGTGAAGACCGTTCATGGGAAACCATATAGAGGTAGTTCAGTGCTGATTCAAAATCCTCATTCCTGAACTTATACTCTCCTACCATAAGCGCTGTTTCACTGTCTGTGGGAACTTTCCGGAGGTATCTTTCAAACATTTCGATAGCCTGCTGCTCATCTCCACGGGATAACAGAATCTCTCCCATTTTCCCGTATTCCTCACCAGATGAAGGGTTTAGCACCGAAGCCTGCTGATAGAGCAGCAGTGCATCATCCTTTCTCCCCATCTTTTTGTTACAGTAAGCCAGCCTCGAGACATAATCCCAGTTTGAAGGATCAAACTGAGCTGCTGTTTGAAACGCCTCTGCAGCATTTTGATAGTCCTGCCTCGCTATGAGTATTTCCCCCTTGACTGAAAGCAACTCATGCGGCGCTTCACCCACCAAATGTGCTGCTCTGATAGCAGACAGTTTCAGATCATCTGAACCAAACTCAACCGCGAGACCCGCAAATCTGCCCCCAAAACCCTCAGAGGTAAAATCGTTTTGAAATGCGGGTTTATATACTTCGAAGGCCTCCTGTTTTGACTCCATCTGATAGAGCAAATCACCCAGCCTCACCCTGCCCCTAATATCTTCTGGGCTAAGTGAAACATATCTCCTGAGATACTCAACCGCTTTATCATACTTATTGAGATCTATACAGGCTTCATATAACCCGCTATACACATTGGGGTCATCAGGAGTGTGGGTTTTAAGCTCCTGAAGAATCGAAAGCGCCAGTGAAGGGTTATCCGTTGCGAATGCAGAAACACTGAAAGCCCTTAAAAATGAAGGGGTTCTGTTTCCGGAGTCACTTATTTTTGAAAGATACCGAACCGCCACTTCGTGATCATTTTCCCTGAAAGCCTGCTGGCCGACAATCAGAGCGACAGCCTCATCATCCGGTTTAGCTTTCAGGTATTCTCTATACCTGTTCATGCTCTGCGCTATTTGATCCTGTCCAAGATAAAGGTCCCCTAACAACTTGAATTTTTTATAGTTTTGAGGATCTAAGGCCACAACCTCCTCGAATGTTACGATTGCATCCCCTATCTGGTTGCTTTTCAACTGACTGCGGGCTACCATGGAGAGATACTCACTGTTGCTCGGCTCCAGAGCGGATGCCTCTTCGAAATTCTGAATCGCAGACTGGTACTGAGATCTCTGCATTTGCAGGCTGCCCAGAACATAATACATGTAAGCATCTGCCTCTCCGTAACTTACCGCATTTTCAAGTGCAGAGTACAGTTCGTCCGTATTATCAGTTGAAGAGAGAAGTTCTGTGTACCTCTTATAAAAGCCCCGGGCCTCAGGGTCAGCTTTGAGAAGATTTCTGTATGATTGCAGAGCCTGAGGGAATTGTCCTATGTCATAGTGAAGATCGGCCAGGGTGCGTTGCATCGCGGCATCTGAGGGCTCAAGTTCGGTGTATCTTGCAAGATACTGAGATGCACCAACTCTGTTATCTGCCCTTTTTTGAATCAGATAAAGCATCCTAAACGCTTCTGCATGTTCTGGCTCAAGGGTGATAAATGATGTAAGCAAACTGTACGCCCGCTCAAAGTCATCGGTATGGAAAGAGGCTGTAGCGAAACTGAGCAAATAGGATGCTGTTTGAGATTTCTCGCCGGTTATCCTGTCGTAATAGATAACCGATTCCCCGAAATTCCCCGTCTCAAACTCAAAATCTGCCACAAACAACGCAAGCTGGTTATCACTTTCTGTTTGCAGATAACGCTTGTAAGCAGAAGCAGCCTGCTGCATCTGTTCCTGCCGCAAATAGAGATCCCCCAGTGTTCTGAGCTCATCGGTTCTGTCCGGAGCCATGGTGACAGTCTGCTCAAAAGTGATAATGGCACCGTTGATATCGCCGGAATAAATCTGTGAATAAGCCAGATTAGAAAGAGCGTTGAGGTCCGAAGGATAAAGAGAAAGAGAGATTTCAAAATTCTCCACAGCATTGGAAAACTTTTCCTTTCTCAAGTATATCTCCCCAAGAGAAGAGTAAACCCGGTGATCAGCCTCGTTAAACGAGACAGCGGTTTTAAGAATGGTATACAGCTGCTCATCAGGCAGTTCTTTTTCTATGGCCAAAGGGGCATAGCTGTGATAGATATTATCAATTTCAGGGTTAACCCTTACCGCTGTTTCAAATGATGAAAATGCGCCGGAGCTGTCTCCCTGGCTTAAAAGCAGGTTTCCAAGAAGGCGGTGTGCCTCGCTGTCCCCCGGAGCCAGTTCAAGATAATCCCTGAGATGAGTTACTGACTTTACAGTATCTTCCACCCAAAGTGAGAGCTGATACATTTTGCGCACCACTTCCCCGTCTTCGGGTAAAAGAAACCTAAGCTCTGCGGCCGTTTCGTAGGCCTGAGTGAATTTCTGCTCCTTTATGGCATAATCGAGATATCGTTTTCTTGAAAGGGTGTCCAGTTCATCCAGTTTTATGATTACAAGATCAGTTTGCGCCAGATGCGTTTCCCGGCCCAGTTTGTAAAGACATAACGCCAGTTGCCTCCACAGCGACAGATCGTTTTCCCGATGAGCTGTAACCCTTATAAGATGTTCAGATGCAACGAGATATTGATTTTTTCCAATCAGAATCTCCGCTGCCACAATGGCTGGTTCAACAAGTGTGCGATCTAATTCCAGAGCTTTCTCAGCACCGGCAAGCGCCTGATCCTTATTACCGAGCTTTAAGGCCGATTGCATTATCCCAAGAGCCGGTTCGATCCCCGGATTTATTGAGAAACTTTCCTTGAAATGTTCAAGAGCCGTTGGAAAGTCACCCGCACTGAATTTATGCTCCGCTATAAGCTGATGATTCTGCGCATTTTGGGGCTCCAGAACAGTAAGTCTCTTAAGAATCTCAAGTGCGTCATCTGTCTGCTCTGTTTCAAAATACAGATCTGCAAGGAGGGTGTGTGCCTCGATATTCTGCGGCTGTGAAGAGGTAGTTTTTTCCAGGTAGCGTATGGCCTGACCTGTTTCATCCAATCCGATATAGCCCTTTGCAAGTAACAGCATAAGGTCTTCAAAAGCATCTCTGGTGTCCTCTTTCCGGTATATAGGCAACAAGAGCTCAACAACGAAATCATACTCCCTCTTTTCCAGAAAAATCCTTCCAGCCCTCTCCCTTGCCAAAACCGCAACAGAAGAAAGGGTATCACCAAACTTTTGAACCGATTCTCTGTAAAGACCAGGGATTTGCCTGAGATTCTCCCCCGTTTTTTCCAGTCCGCTTGCCCAGAAATAGAGATCCTCCGGCTCGAGAAGCGCCCTGTTTGCCCGCTCAAACTCTGAAGAAGAAGCCCTGTAGTCTCCCTTGGTATAAAACATCCTTCCAAGCAGAGGAAGCGCCTCTGCCTTTGGTGCATGCCTGTTTCGTGAGGCAGCCCTGAGATGAACGATTGCTGAATCCGGCTTTTCCATCTCTATGTATAAACGGGCCATTATCATTGAAACTTCACTGTCGGAGTTATGAGATAAGAAATTTCTAAGCAAAAGAAGAGCTCTTTGTGTCTCATTTTCTTGAAGGAGAGTCAGCCCAAGCTTCCTCTGAGCGCTGAAATTAGGTTTCTCTGCTTCCGCAGCCCTTTCCAGATACTCCCTTGCCCCCCGGCTATCACCCGTTCCAAGCAAAGCCCTCGATTTTTCCCAGTTTGCATCAGCGCTGACCGGGTCAATCTCAAGTGCCTTGTCTGCACTGCTGAGAGCGTTGATAAAGATGTTCAGGTCATTGTAGATACGGGCCATCCCAATATTGGCCTCAAAGCTCAGAGGCTCTATCTGAGCGGCCCCCACATAACAGGCCAGCGCCTTTTCCCTTCTGTTTAATGCCTCATTAGCCCTTCCAAGCTTTAGCCAGGTGTTATAATCTCTGCTTTGAGCGGGAATAAATTCCCGGGCATACTTTATCATCTCAGGGAAATCTTCAGATTCAAACAACTCCCGGAATTTCTCATGAACTTCAGCTTTGGGAAAACTGAACAGAAAAATAAGGAGGAAAACTGGAATAGTCTTAATGTTCATCTTTTTTCTCCTCTTTTTGGATACAGGTAATTTCTTCACAGTTATGGATAAAGTGTAACATCGGTGCAGAGGGAATTTAAATTGCAGATTCATTTTTGTTTGAGCTTCATTTGCGGCACGTTTATTGCACCGGCTTAAAACATTTGCAGGTGATCTATTTCACCGCTTTTCTTTCAGTTCACCCCATACCTTACCATTAACCATTATTACAGAGGAGGTCACCATGACTAAGGAAATACCCAAAATCAACAATTGCGATGCTCTGGATTGTATCTACAACAAAGAGAAAATCTGTCACACCCCTGCAATTACAGTTGGAGACAGAGAGCCCTGCTGTGATACCTTTCTCACTTCAAACCAAAAGGGCGGCTTTGATGAAATTGTGGGCGGAGTTGGTGCCTGCAAGGTGTCAGATTGTCAGTTCAATAACAAATTTGAATGTGAAGCGTCGGGTATCAATGTGGTTATGGCAGGTGATCATCCCGACTGTGGCACCTACAAATCCAGAGGATAATTTCTCTCTTAACCATATCTGCAGGGGTATTGCCTTAAAACTGGAGAAAAGATGAAAAAACTCGATAACTACGAACGCCTCGCCGCCTATTACGATCAGCAGTGGCACGAAGGCACCGATCAGTTTTTCCCTGTCATATCCAAAATTATCGATGATTATAACCTCAGCGGTTGTGACGTTTTGGATCTTGGCTGCGGCACGGGTCTTTTAGCTCAGAAACTCTGCGAAAAGAAACACCCTGTAGATGGAATAGACCTCTCCCCCTGTATGATCTCAATTGCCAGGGGGAGAAATCTTCCTTTGGCAAATTTTCAGGTCGCCGACTTGTGCAGATACAAGCCGAAAAGAAAATATGGACTCATTACCTGCACCTTCGATGTAATAAACTATATAGGTAACCGGGAACAGATTGAATCCCTCTTTTTGATGGTTTCTTCGGCTCTTTTGCCCGGAGGTTTTTTTCTGTTTGATTCAATAACGGAACATCTGTTCGATAAATACCACCATGGCAAGGCTTTACGGGAGATAGGCGGGTATAAATTTCTTCAGGAAAAGATCTACGATCCGAAGCGAAAGAGGGCAAAGACCTTTTTCCGCTACCCCGATGGAGCCTGGGAGTCGCATACACAGTATCCTTACACACTTTGGGATTTTCTTGAACCAATCCGGAAAGCCGGTCTTTATGTTCATCGCTCCTATGGCGGATTTGATAAAAGGAGCTATCACAGCACAAGCGAGCAACTGGTGTGCATAGTGAGACACGCTCCTGTACTTTAACATTGAGAATGTAACAGAGGCTTTTTAACCGGTAGTTACCCCTTTTTTTCAAGTCTCTCATAGAGGGAATTGCTCGATTTGCGCGATCTTCGTATCTCTTTTATTATCAAACGATTAAAACACCCATATAAGCGCAAAAACACCCCGTGGCACGCCTTTTGTTTTTTTTAATGGCAAGCGCATGAAAAAATGGAAAACATGTGCGCGTGTTTTAAAACCAGTTTCTTTTTTTTCAGGGAGGTACTATTATGTTGCGCAATGCTTTGCTTACAATTTTCTGCTCAAGTGCGCTGATCTTTGCCGGTGGTAATGCCGCTCCGGACGAACCAAACGGCGAACCATGGAATGATGAAAATGGTATCGTAGACACCACAGAAGTTGAAGGTACTATTGTCATGATCGATGAAGATGAAGAGATGATGATAGTTGATCATATGTTCGGTGAAGACACCATTTTCTGGGATGATGATACAGAATTTGTCCCCGAAGACCAGGAAGATCAGATCCTTACAGAAGGTACCGAGGTTGTGGTTGAATACATAACCGAAGAGGAAAGAAATCTCGCCACTCGCATAGAGCTCGCAGATGAAAACGGTGCTGCTGCAGACGAAGAAAACGGCGAAAGAGATGATGAATACGATGATGAATACGAAGAGAATGGCAGGAGGGAAAATGACTACAACGACGAAGAGTGGAACGACAGGTAACACCTTCGACAGCAGTCCCCTACATTCTTAAGCACATATAAAGAGCCGTACCTGTTCACCATGAACAGGTACGGCTCTCCTCACAAAATCAAAACCGCACTATCGATCCTACTATATCATCATAAACAACTAAAAATCGCTCAAAATGATCAGGAGCAGCCCAGAACGCTAACCGCAGGTTGTAGGTACCGAGAGTGAAAAAATATTCAGTGAACCGAAATCCTGACCTCTCGTAGGTCCATCTTATAAGTTCCATCTTTTCGGTGAGATCCTCAAGCCCCAGATCCTTATCCACAAATTCTGAGTTAAGTTCCTGAATATTGTACGCATACTCAAGTGCGGACTTATTCAGATTACCCGCGATTGCCCTGGTTCCGTGAAACCCCTCTGCCGTTGAGCCTACGAAAAGCAGCTCAAGACCATTCTGGTGTAACTCCCTGGCATAGCTTCGGTTACTTCTGCTCATCTGATCCGGATCAGTATAGATATCCCAGTTACCCATGAAAGTCATGGCAAACCGAAGGGAGTTATTTCTGTACACATTATCTGCAGAGAAGAAGTGCCCCGGATAATAGAGATTTATGGAAGGAGAGCAGCTGATTAAGACAAGCAGACCAAAAGCCAAAACCTGGCTTAACCCTTTGCGATGCAGAAACTTAAGCAGCTCCCGCCATGAATGACCGACCCCGGCTTTTCTGTTATTCATAACTTCTTGATTATCAGACACTTACCCTACATCCGTGTGATTGATGCCCCAAGCTCATTCAATCTGGTGTCTATGTCCTGATATCCCCTGTCAATTTGTTCTATGTTGTTAATGATACTTTTTCCCTCTGCTGCCATTGCGGCAATAAGCAGCGCCATTCCTGCACGAATATCGGGAGAAGATATATTTGCGCCATAAAGCTGTGATTTTCCAACTATTACCGCCCGGTGTGGGTCACACAGCACAATCGATGCTCCCATCCCTATGAGCTTGTCCACAAAGTAGAGCCTTGACTCAAACATCTTTTCATGAATGAGACATGTGCCATGTGACTGCGTTGCAGTTACAAGCAGAATAGACATCAGATCTGTTGGAAAACCGGGCCATGGACTGTCCTCAATATGAGGGATTGCCCCGCCAAGATCCTTTTTTATTGTAAGAGGTTGATTTTCGCCCACATGGATCAACTTTTTCTCCCTGTCGATCTCTGCAACAACCCCGATCCTTTCAAACTGGAAAAGAATCATGCGCATAATAGAGGGATCAACACCTGTGATTGTCAGGTTTGAACCGGTTGCTGCTGCCAGACCTATAAATGAGCCGGCTTCAATGTAGTCACCTCCCACTCTGTGAGAGGCGGAGGTGAACTCTGTCCTTCCATGTACAGTCAGCACATTTGAACCTATCCCCTCTATCTCAACCCCCATACTCAGCAGAAAGTTACATAACCCCTGTATATGTGGCTCGGAGGCGGCATTTGTTATAACTGTCGTCCCCTTTGCCCCCGAAGCCGCTATAAGGGCATTTTCAGTTGCAGTCACAGATGCCTCATCCAGATATATATCTGCACCTCTTAAACCTCCTTTGGGGGCCTGGAGGATAAATCTGGTTTCCCGTGTTACGTCTGATGATACTTTGGTCTGGATTTCCAGATCTGCACCGAGAGCCTTGAACACGAGAAAATGGGTGTCAAGCCTTCTTCTCCCTATGAGATCACCGCCCGGCTCCGTTATAACGGCTGTGCCTGTTCTGACAAGCAGTGAAGAGGCAAACAGAACAGATGCCCTTATGGCAGAAGAGAGCTTAACGGGCAGATTGGAGTTTGTTACTGAAGCAGTTTTGATGGTAAGGGAGTTGTTCTCCAGAGCGGAAACTTCTGCTCCAAGTGCCTCAGCAATGAGAAGCATGTTTTTGACATCCCCAATCCGGGGGATGTTTCTCAGCTTTACCTCTTCGCTGCACAAAAGTGAGGCCGCGATCACAGGCAGAGCCTCATTTTTGTTCCCAGTCACGGCAATTGTTCCTGAAAGTTTTGTTTTTCCATCAACCAGAAAAGATTTCATGTCTCTGTGTGCTCCGAGTAGGTGATATTTGTTGTATTGGGTTAAAAAATAGCTTATTAGCCCCGCAGTACTCAACTATGGGGCTAATCAATTTGACTGAGGCACTCTTTTTGCACGCTAATAATTTTGAGCCAATATCTCTAATTACCAAAATGGGGGTACTTTAATGAAGAAAAAAATTGTAATAGCATTCATTCTGTTTCTGTTATCGTTTAAATCAGCCTATTCTCAGGATGTCCCCACCTATGAGTTTGGGGTCATAGTAGGCCAGCCTACCGGTGTAAGCGCAAAATATTGGGTAGGCTCACGTACTGCTTTCGATGCTGCGGCAGCATGGTCTCTTTGGAATAACGGAAGCCTCGAGTTACACGCAACCTATCTGTATCATCCGCTTTTCCTCGATGTCGATACCGGAGAGTTGCCCGTATATGTAGGTCTGGGTCCGGCTTTTTACCTCAGAGACGATCTTGCCATCGGAGCCAGATTCCCCTTTGGAATCTCATATCTCTTCGATGAGCTTCCGCTAAGCCTGTTCCTGGAAATAGCCCCTGTAGTAGAGGTTCTGCCCGAAACCGATTTCGACATAACAGGAGGTGCAGGGGTGAGAATCGCCTTCTGAGCCACCCCCCCTCTCAAAAAACGGGGGTAGCCTGAATAGCACTCAAATCTGAATATGCGGGCCCTTTACCCGCATATTCCATAAAATCGACCGATCCGTATCTTTTTTTTACCCCCAATTGCCTTTTTCCCACAAATGCCTACCTAAAATAGATAATAATGGATTTAAGCCTAATTTTTTTATAGATTATAGAATGGGTAGATTTTTCTATTTCGAACAATACTCCCTAATCAATAACAAAAGCGATAACATTCATAGATTACAAAACTAAATTAATGAAACCAATAAGGAGGGTATAAGACAGGGCAAAAAAGGTTAAGCGTTTATTTAAGATGTTAACAAAACAAATATCAATGATGGAGAAGAAATGATGAGAATTCTGAAATCTATTTACTTTCTGGGGCTGAGTGGTTTAATGCTTACCAGCCTGGCCCAGGTGAGCATGGCTCCCTCTCAGAGAAACCCCGGTAATTTTCCTGACCATGAAGTCCCGCAGCTGATCGTTATCGGTTCAGATGATAACACCGATGCAGAAGCTATGCGCTGGATGCTAAACGAACTGGCATCCCGCACCCATAAAGATGGCACACCGCTGAGAATGTCGTTCTACTCAAATACAAGATCATGGGACAGAGACACTGCTCTGGTAAATGCTCACAGAGAAGCATATGCAGCAAAACACTCTCTGGGTAACCACACCAGAGACCATATCCATCATATTGAAAGAGAATGGACCGATGATGGCCCCGTGGTGACAAAGATATGGGAATTGGATGAACTCCTCACAGAGCAGTATATGCCTGTAATGGAGGCTCTTACAACTCAGATTGGTGTTAACCCAAAACACATCTACGGATTCAGAACACCATTTCTGGAATTCACAAATACTACTTTCACAGGCCTCCGCGAGATCGGTATTGTTTATGACTGTTCAATTATGGAAGGAGCAGGCAGATCTCCCGGTGAGTTTTACTGGCCCTACACCATGGACCATCAACCACCGGTTCTACCCTGGTGGGCTGTATCAAATGACATTGAAGTAACCTCCCATCCCGGCCTCTGGCAATTGCCGGCCTACAATTTCAGCGTTCCTGAAGACATTCACTCTCACATGGATACTATGGTGACCTATGACCATGGCGGTATCGTATCCGGACTTGACTACAATATGTGGGCCAGAAGAAACGCTGGTGGGTTTGAGTTCAACAAAGACCAGTCTCTCAGAACTCTGAAAAGAACTTTAAACATGAAATACAACGGAAACCGTACTCCTTTCACTTTCGGTGCACACTCCCAGATGTATTTCGGCAAGAACTCATCATATGTAAATATTCAAGATCCCGCAGAGAGACAGGCTATGTTCACTGAGTTTCTCGACTACGCCTTAGGGTATGATAATGTTTGGTTTGTATCCGGAGCACAGGTAATCAATTACATGCAACAACCGGTTAGAGCAAGTGAGTTCAACCCCGGTGATTACCTGCCTCAGAACTTCCTTGAAGACGATGAAGAAACATTTACCCTGACTGTTACCAACGGTACAGGAAGCGGTGAGTTTGCAACAGGCAGAAAAATCACAATCACTGCAGGAGCACCTCCCGAAGGGCACAGATTCAAAGCATGGACAGGGGATGTGGATGGTATAGAAGATGTAACTTCACCTACAACTACCATCACCATTGGATCATCCAATGTTACTGTTACAGCCACTTATGAGGAACTTGGTGATGATTACTTCAAAAACACCGGTAACATCGCCACAACAGCATACTGGAGTCCTGCTGCAGATGAGTTTGGTTCAACTGCAGACACAGGTGATGCTGTACTGATTAACGATATCGCTACCATGAATTACGATATCGCCCCTATGGAACCAGAAACAGAAAACTGGACATGGGTAAGCTTTATCGCTTCCTTTGATAACGACCTGAGCAATCTTAACAAGGTCCGGATCACTTACAGAAGTGCAGCTGCCCTGGAGATTGCACTTGATCAGCCACCTCTTTCTGATGCTGGCACATCATACAAGGCACAGATACCCGCAAGTTCTGACTGGAATACCGTTGAGGTTTCTATCGATGAGTTTGCACAGCCAACCTGGGCCGATGATGCAGATCTTGATCTGAGTGTGGTTGTAAGCATTTCACTCTCTCCTGTAATTGCGGACTATGAGGCCGGCCAGGCAGGCACAATAGAAGTTAAGGAACTTGTGTTCTATGGTGTTACATGGGATAATAATTCTGTTATCCTCTCTACTCCGGGACAGAGGGATATAAATGCACTTTCCATTACAGGAGTAAACGCTGCAGCACTCAATGTCGATGTACCCACAAGCGGTAATTACACTATCTCAGTTCACTCTATCAATGGATCTCTGATTTTAAGAGACACCCGGAGATTCACAGGTGGAACCAACAGTGTTAACTGGGATGTATCAAAACTCAGTGCTCAGATGTACATTGTGTCTATTGAAGGAAACGGATTGAGAACATCCAGAAGATTTCATATTGCACGATAAGTTCTGGTCACAGCAGTACCATTCTAAGAGCAGGAGAATTTCTCCTGCTCTTTTTTTTATCCGATTAGGCGAGTGATAGAACTTTTCCCTCGCTGTAGCTCCAGCTGATGACAGCTGAGTAGTCTCCGGAGAAAAGCATTGCAGTGATTTATATATTATTAAGGGTAAAAGTGGCAGTATGCCTAAAGGTGGCGCGGCGCTCTAAAGAGTCCAGTATTGCTACAATAGGCGGTGAGTCTTCGCGCAGCCGTGTAAACGTGGCTGCCATCCCGCATTCCGCGCATAGAGGGGTTCTTTTTGGGGAAACATTCCCCTTTTAGAAAATTACCCACCACTGAGGAAACAAGAACTTACCCAGGTGTTTTTCTCCATATTTCGTTGTAAGCGTACCTGCAATGCACATTTTCAGCCATTACCTGTTTGTAGCGGACAATGTTCATTTCCGAAAAGTCCTCTACCAGGAGTTGGAATAGGGGACCCAAAAGCCAATGGTACTAAAAATTTATCCTTAATTTGACAGACAATGCGTCATCCTGCGGGAGAGCGGCTGACGGACCCGTTGTCGTCCCCGTAGGCCGCCCAGGAATACTCTTAATCTTTTAGTTTTAAAACACTTGGAATGCTCCCTAAGGCGTGAGCACTCTGCTTGATCTCTGTTTACTATCCCTTTTTCTCCATCATTTTGGCAATAAGCTTTCTGTTTGGGATCACGTAGTCGATAACTGAGAGCAGGGTAAATATTGCCGGGATCAGCATAATCCAGAATCCGGGGTGAAAACCAAGGATTTCTGATGGCATCCACTGGACGTTGTAGCGAATGAGAAGAATGGCAAGAAGCACTCCAAAGGTACCTATCCCCTGAAGGACAGCTTTGGTTTTACCCGATTTTCTGGCAGCAAGTACAATTCCGCTCGAAGCACATATAATGCGAAGAAGCTGCAGGAAAGCATCTCTGTAAAAAAAGATCAGATACATCCATAGGGGAATAACTCCCGATACCATAAAGGAGATGAAAATAGTTTGACGGGAAACGCTGTCAGCAACAGGGTCAAATACTTTTCCAAAGTCTGTTACTTCCCCTCTTCCCCGTGCCACCATACCATCAAACAGATCGGAAAGTTCAATGAGCACAGCCAGGGCCAAACAGATCCACACCCACCCTATTTGCTCGGTTGGAAACCCGGTGACGAAAACATAGGCAAAAACCGGTGCTATTGCAACCCTCGATGCGGTAATGATTACTGCAGCATTCATGTTATGTCCTTATTGGGAGTATTGTTTTTCGCTATCACAAATAATAAAATCACTTATGCCCCCATTTTTTTCAAATGCCTTTTAATATGTGAGTTTTTTATCCCCGGGGGCATAGACCATTTATCAGAGTTTGACTTTTATGATTGTTTAATATTTATGCTATGAATGGTTCTCCTGATTTCTGATATAATCCGGGTCTTTAGCGCTCAAAAGTACAACCGATCAATGTGGACACATATTTATGGATATGATCAAAAAACTTGCCAAATCATTTCTGATAGCACGCTGTTTATGGGTTTATCTGTTTCCTTCACAAGAAGTTTTGCCCTGCCCTGATCTGATCAACAGACTTGAAAACGTGACATAACACTTGGTTGACATAACAAAAAAGCATGATTAACCTGGGTCTTTACTGGAACTGGGACCTGCTAAAACTCCCTTTTAACCGGTTTACCTGGTGCGGTACTCTAAAATATCCCTTTATCTCCCCCGGAAAACCCAAATTCAAAACAGGCCAAACAGATTTAGAAAGTATCAAAAAACACTCACCTCACAAAAGGTCGCCCCATGTTTTTCTCGCTATATTTTTCTATCTGGTTTTTGCCCTTACTCGGTTTGAAACTCAACAAGTCTGGAAAATGATGGCACGGCCTGTGCTTACAATAATTGTGACATATACTGCCATTGTGGCTTACAGGTTCATGACAGAAGAAAAGGACAGAAAGTTTTTGCAAAACACTTTTAAACAGTACCTTTTCCCAGAGCTTATTGATACTGTGTATAAGAATAAGCAAAAACCCAGTCTTAGAGGTGATGAAGTAGTAAGGAGTACATTTTCCAACGATATCGAGGGGTTTTCTACCTATTCAGAACAACTGCGTTCTCCAACCAGGCTGGTGGAACTTCTAAATGAATACTTAACCGTAATGACTGAGATTTTTCTGTCCCATTACGGCACATTGTATAAATATGAAAGGAATGCAATCATTGCCTTTTTCGGGGCACCGGTGGGAATGGCCGATCAAGCTGTGCAGGCGTGTCTCACTGCGCTCCAGATGCAAAAGGCTTTAGCCGATCTGAGGGGAAAATGGAGAGGTGAAGGCGATAAGTGGCCCCAGATCATTCACAATATGAGAATGAGAATAGGAATTAACTCCGGTCTGATCACTACCGGAAATATGGGGTCTGCGATCAGAACGAACTATCACCATGAAGAGTGATCCTGTGAACCTGGCTGTGCGCCTTGAAAGTGCTGCAAAACAGTACGGGGTGTATATCATAGTAAGCAAAAACACCCTCAAAATGTGTCACAACAGATTCCAGACACAAAAACCGGATACAATAAAATTTGTAGGTAAGACAGAACCGGTTGTAGTTTATAAACTTATAGGGGAAAAAGGTAATCTCGATCATGCTTTCAAAGTACTGCTTCCACTATATACAAAAAACCGGATTATATTATAACAGAGAATGGCGCGAAGCCTTTGAATTATTTTCTAAAAAAAAAGCACATGAACTTGAACCCAAACACCATCAATAAGATTTCTTAAACTTTGTGAGCATTACTCAGTTAATCCACCCGCTGAGAACTGGAATGGGGTGAATAAATTGACATCAAAATAGGAGAGTCCTATGATCTGCAAAATTATCAAATTACCCTTCTGGTTGGTATCCCGTGTATTGGCACTTGCTGCAGGAGTTGTGAAAATTCTTCTCTCTACAGTTGCCGGTCTTGTAGGTTTTCTGTTTAACCATGTGACAGGAACTATTTTTGGTGCATTGATTGGCCTTCTGCTCGGCAGAAAACATGTAGGCCCTAAGTTTGGGTCTGCTAAAAAGAAAAAAGCTTAAAAACCACAAGGACTAAAGTGATATGATAAAAGTTTTGGTAGTAGGCGGAGCCGGATATATCGGCAGCCATGTCACCCGGTGTCTTCTTGACAATGGATTCAGCGTGACCGTATACGACAATCTCTCAACCGGCTGTAAAGAGAATATATTCACCGGGAGTGAATTTGTACAGGGTGATATCCTTGATTTTCCACAGCTCATAAAGGTTATGGAGCAGGGCTTTGACGGATTGGTTCATCTTGCTGCACTCAAAAGTGTGGGCGAATCAATGTCGTTTCCGGAAAAGTACTCCCTTAACAATATCACCGGCACTCTCAACCTTCTCAATGCAGCATCCCAGACCGGTGTACAAAACATTGTCTTTTCATCTTCAGCTGCGATCTACGGAGAGCCGCAATATTGCCCAATAGACGAAAAACACAGAAAAAGTCCTCAGAACTATTACGGATTCACAAAACTTGAAATAGAGCGGTTTCTGGAGTGGTATGACAGGATAAAGGGGATGCGTTTTGCGGCACTTAGATATTTCAATGCAGCCGGATACGATGTTGAGGGCAGAGTAACCGGTCTTGAAAAAAACCCCGCTAACCTCTTGCCGATAATCATGGAGACAGCATCGGGAAAGCGCAGCCAGCTGGAAGTGTTTGGTGATGATTACGATACACCCGACGGAACCTGTATCAGGGACTATATACATGTGAGTGATCTTGCCAACGCTCATCTTTTAGCTCTGAAATACTTACACCGTGAAAACAAAAGTGGCTTTTTCAACCTGGGAAGCGAAACCGGAACAAGTGTTTTGGAAATGATCAACTCTGCACGGGAAATAACCGGAAAAGAAATTCCGGTCAAAATAGCAGGACGCAGAGTCGGGGATCCTCCCAACCTCATCGCCTCTTCATCATTTGCCCAAAAAGAGCTGGGGTGGAAAGCTGAAAACAGCCAGGTAGATACCTTGATTCAAAGTGCATGGGGAGTCTATAAAAATCACTTTAAAATCAGCGATTGATTCTGGTTCACATCGAGTTTCCCTACATATGAAGTATTTTCAAGAGCTCGTAAGATTTTTGCCTGATCCGGAATTTCTCTTTCTTATCGGAATCTGGCTTTTTGTTTTTTTTGTCGCAGGGACATCTTTCCCCTATCATTACGACTCTGTCAATTATGCATTGGCAATCGTAGAAAATTTTGATATCGGACTGCATCAGCCCCATCCGCCGGGATATTTTTTCCATGTCCTGTTGGGCAAGTTTCTGCATCTGTTGATTAACAACCCGTTCGTTATACAACAGGTGCAGAATATAATCTATCTATGCGCTATGCTGCCTTGCTGGTACCTTATCAAAAACAGAAAACGGTTTGATCTGCTGTTTCTTGGTACATTTCCCCTTGTTCTGTTTTTTCCTGCTGTTCCAATCATACATGCTGCATCTCTGCTTTTCGCAACCTGGACAGCGCTTGCCATACACAAAATGGAGAAAGGTGAGTGGTCACCGCTTGTTTTGGGGTTAATCTATTCGCTAAGCATAGGGTTTCGCCAGGATATGGTGCTGATGCTTGGGCCGGTTGTTCTCTATGCTCTTATCCGGAATAAGTGCAGCCCAAAAGAGTGGGGGCTTCTGTTTCTTATGGGATTTGTGGTATCTATGCTGTGGTATATCCCTACCACTATACTAAGCAATGGACTTGATCCGTTTCAATCGACCAATACAGAGAACTTTAGATTTTATGAATCAAGTTCGGTTTTTTTAGGAGCAAACCTGTTTGAGAACATTCGTACATCGCTGAGATTCCTTATTTATCCCCTTGGTGTTCTGGGACCTGGCGGAATTATCGGGGCATGTATCGCACTGAGACGCATTCCGCTTAAAACGTGGATACCCATCTTTTTGACCACCGCACCAATAGTTCTCTATGGAACAGTCTTTCTTCTCCCTTTCTCCTATTACTACGCCTCAGCACTCGGCTTTTTCGCCACCTGGATTCTCCTTAAAGAAGGATTTCCAAGGAGCAGGAAAACAATGGTGTTACTGTCACTGCTAAACCTTACTTTTTTCTGGTTTGCTCCGGGAGCACAGTATAATGAGTGGAGGGGCACGTTTAATGAAAGATCCTTAATTGAAAATGTGGGAAAGCAACTTTTATATTCGGGGGCAAACAACAGAAGACTTATTGTAAACAACAGAGATGTTATGAGTTTTGCAGACAGTACAATTGGAAACAGCTGCTCTTTTTATGTTGAGAAAGGTATTTTCTGGAGCAGGTTCTGGGTTTATATGTCTCAGTATCACTGGAATAATAACTACAAAGAATCCCCCCTCGATGCAGAATACGTAATGACACGATCTGAATTTGCCAAAAAAAATCCGGTTGCCGTCTCAGGGGGCATAAGGGTGTATAAAACGGTTCAGGCCCCATCAGATTCAACACAGGCTACAGATGAAAAATGATACTGGAAAACAGAATGAATATTCTGAACTCAGCGATAATTATTTCTGGTTCTATGGTCACTACACACTTGGCAAATTACTTGTCAAAAAACATTCAGACCACACGAATCTCAGGAATTTGTTAAACATCGGCTGTGGTCCAAACTCGCTTTTCTCCAGCGATTTAAATTTAAAGGTCATAAATGCAGATTACTCGTTTGAAGCGTGTAGACTTTCGCGAAAAAAAGGCAACTCACTTCATGTATGCTGTGATGCACAGAATCTGCCTTTCAAGGAAAACCATTTCGAAATGGTAACGGGATTTGAGATCCTTGAACATCTGGAATATGAAATACCTGCAGGCAAAGAGATACACAGGGTTTTAAAACCTGATGGTCACTTCATTTTATCGGTTCCGGCATACCGGTTTCTGTGGGGCAGCCATGATGAGTGGAACAACCATTACAGAAGATACACAAAAAAGGATATAGTTGCCTTTGCAGAAAACTGCAATTTGACAGTCGGATATTCCACCTATTACAAATCTATTTATGTGCTGCCCCTCTACATACTGAGACAATTCAAAAAAAGGTTTTCCCGATCTGTAACCCACGATTTCGTAAGGGTAGGAAGAACTGCTAATTTTCTGCTAAAATCCCTGCTGTTCCTTGAAGCGAGTATAGCCTCAGTGATACCGCTTCCCGCAGGGGTCAGCTTTTTTTCGGTATTAATGAAAAGTAAACGCCCTTAGTTTATCTTCTCCTGAACATGTATAAGGGAATTTTTTTTCAGCACCCTATAGATACGCGCAATATATTCCCCTATAATTCCAAGAAATATACCATTCAAACCAATTGAAAAAAGTATTAACAGGGTTATTGTTGCAAAACCTCTGGGCCAGTTCCCTATACCGAGATACCACAAAACCGCATACACGATGAGCAACATAACTGAAACGGAGGAAACCATAATACCAAGAATAGTAGCGAGTCTTAACGGTATAACAGAATGGTTTATGACTCCATTCAGTGCCAGTTTACAAAGCTTCCAAACTGAATATTTGCTTGTGCCCCTGTGTCTGGCTTCCCTGTCATACTCTATTCCTTTTTGCCTGAAACCCATGGATGCAATCGTTCCTCTCAAATAGGACTGATCATCATCAAGAACCCTGAGGCAATCAATTATCTTCCTGTCAACCAGACGAAAATCACCTGCATTGACAGGCAGGTTAGATTCACTCAGAAAATTTACAATCCGGTATCCGGCTTTACGTGATATCTGCATCAAAAAAGATTCTTCCCTTCTTTTCCGTATGCCATACACCACATGGTTGCCATTTTCCCATTCCTTGATAAAGTCGGGTATAAGGGATGGCGGGTCCTGAAGATCACAATCAAGCTGTATTGCTGATTCGCCTCTGGCATGAAGCATACCGCAAAAGATCGCCTTCTGATGGCCAAATGTTTTTGACAATCTGATTGTTATCACTCGTCTGTCTTTTTGAGAGAGTTTCTCGAGGATCCGGAAAGTAGAATCCGTGCTGCAATCGTCAATAAAAAGTATCTCAAAACTGTAATCAGAAACACACCTCTCCCACACACGACAGATTTCATCATACATGCCCTGTACGTTTTCTTCCTCATTAAGACAGGGTATTATAATTGAGATCAGTTTTTTGGTTTTTTCCAATAACAAACTCCTGTTTCCTTGTACTCTCAGATTATCCAATATTTGAAACAACAGATCAACAAAAACAATCTCTGTACAAAAAAAGCTCCGGTTAAAAACCCGAAGCTTTTTTGAAACTTATAATAACTATACCGGTCATGCAGCGTTAAGAAAATTCAGTACCTCCTCCACATTGGTAACCGGTGGTTTGCAGGAGTGGTCGGTACAGACAAAAGCAGTTGCCTTTCCCTCCTTTGCAGTATAATCTTTAAGAAAGTCCACATACTTTACGATTTCCGGCGAATCCACATCTGTAGGTTTAAATACGGTGATAGTGAAGGGCAGAAATCTGTGGTTGATGTTGTCAATCATATCCAGAGTGTCTTTTGAAGAGGTGTTTCCTGCAATAATCACCTCCTGTCCTCTCTGAAGCATGAAATTCATGATCATAAAGGAGAAAAGTGCGGGACTTCTTACGATGTCCCCCGAAAAGGCAGCTTTCATTTTCGCCACTCTTTCATCAAATTCCGGCTTGGCAGTGATTCTTCCTATTACCAGCTGATTTTGGAAAGCAATAGAGTTAGCAGACGGATAGGCATCATCATAACTCTCTTTCCGTTTCAACAACAGATCTTCACCATAATCTGCACTGGTGAAAAAACCACCTTCATCTTCATCCCAGAAATGTTCAATCATAAATTCGTTAAGCTTAAGAGCATTTCCGAAATAGGTTACATCGAAATCAGCCTCATAGATTTCAAGCAAACCCCAGATTACAAACGCATAGTCATCGGAGTATCCCGGAATGGCCGCTTCTCCATCTCTGAATCTGTGATACATCAGATTTTCAGGCGATTTCACCATACTACTCAATATAAAGTTTGCAGCCTTTTTCGCAGCCTGAAGATAGGAGCTGTTGTCAAACACTCTTGATGCTTTAGCCAATGCTGCTATCATAAGCCCGTTCCAATCAGCCAGGATTTTATCATCCTTTGCCGGTCTTACCCGCTGAAGCCGTACCGAGTACAGTTTTTTCCTGATATTCTCAAGCCTTGTCCTGACCTCCTCCTCAGGGATATTGAATTCCTCTGCAAGGTTAAAGACTGAGAGATTTCTGTGAAGAATATTCATCCCACTATGTTCCTGGGTCATATCCTCTTCTACATTTCCACCCTCCTTTATCCCATATGCTTTGAATGCCAGATCCCTCTCTTCTGAGTCAAGAACATTTGAAGACTCTTTTGCAGACCAGGTGTAGTATTTTCCTTCCTTTCCCTCTGTGTCTGCATCCTCTGCACAGTAGAAACCTCCCTGTGGATCAGTCAGATTGCTGGTAACATATGAGATTATCTCCTCTGCAGTGTTTTTATACTCCTCTTTGCCTGTGGCCTGGTAGGCCTCGGTGTAAGCGATTGTAAGCATCGCCTGGTCATAGAGCATTTTCTCAAAATGGGGCTTTCTCCAGGATGTATCGGTTGTATAGCGATGAAAACCATACCCCAGCTGATCATAGATTCCCCCACCTCTCATTTGCTGCAGGGTTTTCTCCACCATATCAAGGGAATGCTGATTTCCGCTTTTTTTCCAGTACCTCAAAAGAAACAGCAGTATATGCGGGGAAGGAAACTTCGGCGCATCCCCAAACCCTCCGTTTCTGGTATCATACTGTTCCTTAAACTGAGTGTAGGCCTCCTCGATAACCTCATTGTCTTCAAAAGCGGTTTCTGAAGATGAAGTGAACATGCGAAGAGAGTTTGCAAACTGCACTGCCGACCCCATCAAATCATCTCTTCTCTCACTCCATAGATTGTCAATCTGCGGTATCAAATCGAGCAAACCGATAAAGTTGCCCGTTGTTTCCTTTGGTATGTAGGTTGCTGCAAAAAAGGGAAGCTTCTCAGGAGTAAGTATGACAGTAAGGGGCCAGCCTCCTCCCCCGGTAATCACCTGGCAAACATACATATAGATATCATCAAGATCGGGTCTTTCTTCACGGTCCACCTTAACGGGAACAAATGTTTGGTTTATAAGTTCCGCCACCTGCGGATCACTGAAAGATTCATCTTCCATGACATGGCACCAATGGCATGTGGAATAACCTATCGAGAGGAAAATAGGTTTATTTTCCAGAGTTGCCTTCTCGAAAGCCTCCCCACCCCATGGGTACCAGTCAACCGGATTATGAGCGTGCTGAAGCAGATATGGGCTTTTTTCATTTATCAAACGATTCGGTTTATTTGAATCACCCTTCTCTTTTCTGTGGAATAGATTCATGACCTCCTCCTAACTATCGCTTCATCCTGAAATATCCTATTCAGAAAATTTTTCTCTCTATACTCTCTTTATAGATTGCGAAGGGAGTCCCCGCCATATTGTGAACATTACGGGGTGACCGGGAGGGAACGTCTGTTTTTTAAAACGTGCTCTTTGCAGGCATGCCGGCAAAATTAAATTCTTTTACCAGCATGTGAAACCAGATATGTAGTCACCGGTAATAAGTGCTTGCGGTGTTGAAAGCTTTTTTGTTTTCCATGGCCTTCTCATAAGCCTCGACATACTTTGAGGCGCTTTTTTGCCAGGAAAAGTCTTTGCCCATTCCCCGCCTGATCATCGAAAGTATATGCTTGGGCCTGTCATAATAGGTCGAAACCGCCCAGCCGACAGTATAGTAAAGCGCATCAGGACTCGTTTCGTAAAACTTAAATCCCGTTCCCTCACCACTCTTTTCATCGTAGTTCTCAACTGTGTCATTGAGACCACCCGTGGCTCTTACTATCGGTAGTGTTCCATATCTCATTGAATACATTTGATTGAGACCGCAGGGTTCGAAAAGTGAGGGCATCAGAAAAAAGTCGCATCCTGCCTCTATGAGATGTGACCTCTCGTTGTCATATCCGATGTATGAACCGGCTTTACCGCTATACCGCGCAGGCAGATTCCCGAAAAATTCCTGCAGCTCCCCTTCCCCACTGCCCAGGATCACAAACTGCACATGCATATCCTGAAGAATTCTCTCAATAGCCCCTGCGATGAGATGAAAACCCTTCTGATCCACAAAACGCCCAATGGCACCAATCACCGCAACTTTTTTATCCACCTTCAGATCGAAGGCTTTCTGAAGTCGCTTTTTGCACTCCCCTTTACCCCTTAGATCTTCAACTGAATAGTTGGCAGGAATCAAAGGATCATTTTGAGGATTCCAGATTTGGTAATCGATACCGTTTACAATTCCGGTGAAATTTTCTCCCTTATTACACAAATAGGGTGCAAGTCCAAAACCGCCTCCCGGAGCTGTAATCTCACTTGCAAAGGTCGGGCTCACCGCAGTTACAAGATCAGCGTAATGAATTCCGCCCTTGAGCATATTTAACTTCCCATACGACTCAAACTTATCTTCTGTGAAATTCTGCCAGCCAAGACCGGCATATTCATAATGTACCTTTGGGTAAATTCCCTGATATGCCACATTGTGAAGAGTTAGAAGTGAAGCAGCATTGCCAAGAACCGGATCATTCCAATGCCAGATCTTTAGATAGCCCGATGCAAGTGAGGTCTGCCAGTCATTTGCATGGACCACATCGGGCTTAAAGTTCATATCTTTTGCAAGCTGAAGAGCGGCTCGTGTGAAAAAAGCAAAACGACGGGGATTATCATCATAATCGTTCATCGAATTATCATGATAAAGTCCTTCCCTGTGAAAGTACAAACCATGCTCAATCATATAAACCGGAACGTTATCTGCAGACTGGGCCTTATATACACTGCACCACTCCTCCCTGTCCCCCATCCATACACCCATGCTTTGAAAAAACTGTTTCGCCTTATGATGATCCAGATCGATGAATCCATATCTTGGAATGACAACCCTCACATCATGCCCCATACCCCTGAGAGCTTTTGGAAGCGAAGATGCCACATCTCCAAGCCCACCCACTTTGGCGTAAGGGTCCATTTCAGAAATCACAAAAAGTATCTTTAAGCGCTTGCCCATTATCTCACCTTCTGAAATAATTTGTTTTTTGGTTTGCAGATTTTTTCAACAATTGCTCTGTAAATAATCCCCGAATCTTTGCCTCAGGCGCTTTTCACCCGGGTGATCCACTACGCAACTTAAAACCTATTATATATTATAAAATTGATAAATTCAGCTCTAAATTTCCGCTGTTTCCAAAAACAGTATTGTAGGAATCTATTTTTATTCAAAACAGAGTGCAAGAGATACATCGGTGTAACCGCATTCTGCCTAAACCAAAATTAACTAAATCAGGATCTCAACTTTCAGGTGAATCGCAGGATTTATATAAAATTGGTTTCATTTTCAGACCCTTGCCTCAACAAAGGAAATTACCTTGAGCACCCTTAGACACCCTCCCTCACACTCCCGTATTCACAAGCACCTCTTCCTTTTGCCGCTCTTCACCGTTCTTACAATGCTGCTTACAACAGGATGCTCCAGGTCTATGTTTCTTCATAGCGGGCTGGAAAACCCTGGTACTCCTACCGGCTCCAGATTTGTTCGTGCTTTTAAGGAGAGTGTATACGATCCCTCCATCTGGTTTGGGTTAGCCTCGATGTCGGTGATCGCGTTATCGGGAGAAGAGAAAAATATCGTGTACTGGGCCTCCGGCACAACTCCACTCTTTGGATCTCAGGAGCGCGCAGAGCAGATAAGCGATTATCTCAGATACGTTTCACTCGGGACCACTGCACTTATATACAGTTTTAAAAATTTCCCCCGCGAAGAGTGGGACCCACGGGATGCCGCTTTCAATGCAGCAGCAGCAGGAGCAGCTACAACCATTACAGCGTCCACTACCCTTGGCCTGAAATACTCCACCTCACGTCTTCGCCCCGATTCTTCCGATACTCACAGTTTTCTCTCAGGACATACCTCTATTGCAGCGGTAAGCAACACGCTTTCTTTTAATATGCTTGAGGGTGTATCTTTGCCCAGATCTTACCGGGCGTTTTCAAGATGTGGCCTCACCGCTTTAACAGCGGCCACCGCATGGGCAAGACTTGAAGCAGGAAAACACTATCCATCAGATGTCATTGCAGCTGCAGTTTTGGGAAGATTTATAGCCAATCTGACGTATCGAACGATTATGGGCCCCTACAGCCCAAAAGACTCCCGGATAGATCTGTTTATCACACCGGATATGCTTGAGCTGCGTTTGGCCTTCAGTTTATAAAGAACAGGCGCAATTCATTTTTGAACGCGCCCATTCCAGCCTTCAGATATGTTTAAAGAGCCTCTTTTACTTCCTGAGTTTCCTCTTTTTCTTCTTCAGCTATTTTGCCGTTTTCTATTTTGAAAATGGAAGTCGCCAAAGGTGGAAGTGTCATCATCACAGAGTAATCCTCCCCATGCCAGGGATCCTCCTCTGTATGTACTCCTCCGCTGTTTCCGATTCCACTACCCCCATACTCTTTGGCATCGCTGTTGAAAATCTCTTTCCAGAACCCTTTGAGGGGAACGCCTACTCTGTAGTTTTCCCTCGGTACGGGCGTATAATTACACATCACCAGAACATATTCAGAAGGTTCTTTTCCTTTTCGGATAAACCCGATGATACTTTGTTCCCAGTCATTGAGATTGATCCACTGAAACCCCTTGGGATCAAAATCGTAGTAATGCATTGCCGGGTACTCTTTATAAATTCTGTTAAGGTCACTGACCATGTCCTGTACACCGATGTGGCGCTCCCAGTTCGTAAGATCCCAATCCAGACTTTCATCGTGGTTCCACTCACCCCACTGAGCGAATTCTGAACCCTGGAAAAGAAGCTTCTTACCTGGATGACAGAACTGATAACTTAAAAGAAGCCGCAGGTTTGCAAGTTTCTGCCAGTCATCCCCCGGCATTTTATTTACCAAAGACCCTTTCCCATGTACAACTTCGTCATGCGAGAGCGGAAGTACATAGTTTTCCGAAAATGCATAAAGCATACTGAAGGTCAGTTCGCTGTGATGGTATTTGCGATAAATAGCTTCCTTACTCATGTACTCCAGAGTATCATGCATCCATCCCATATTCCATTTCATCCCAAATCCCAAACCACCCACATAAGTAGGCCTTGAGACCATTGGCCATGCAGTTGACTCCTCTGCAATAGTCTGCACATCGGGATATGCCTTGTATACCTCTTCATTGAATCTTTTAAGAAACGCAATCGCTTCCAGATTTTCCCTTCCTCCATGCTCATTTGGAATCCATTCCCCTTCATTTCGCGAATAGTCCAGATAAAGCATAGAAGCCACAGCATCTACCCTGATACCATCTATGTGGTATTTCTCAAGCCAAAACATTGCGCTGCTCATAAGGAATGCCTGCACCTCATGTCTGCCATAATTGAAAATGTAGCTCTTCCAGTCAGGGTGAAACCCTTTTTTGGGATCGGAGTGTTCATACACATGGGTTCCGTCATAGTATGCCAGACCATGCTCATCCCCGGGAAAATGTGAGGGTACCCAGTCAAGTATCACCCCGATACCCTCCTGATGAAGGTAGTCTATGAGGTACATAAAATCCTGAGGTGTTCCATATCTGCTGGTTGGTGCAAAGTATCCGGTTGTCTGATATCCCCATGAACCGTAAAAAGGGTGTTCCATAATTGGAAGGAACTCTACATGAGTGAAACCCATCTTTTTTACATAATTTGCAAGCTCGGGCGCAATCTCCCTGTAGGAGAGCCAGCTGTCAGGTTCATCCGATTTGTGCTTCCATGATCCCGGATGCAACTCATAAATGGACATAGGACCATTGAGGCTGTTTACCTTCTTACGCTCTTTCATCCACAACTCATCATTCCACTTGTAATCAAGGTTCCACACAATAGGAGAAGTGCTTGGTGGTTGTTCCCAGCGCACGGCAAAAGGATCACCCCGATTAGCACTGTAGGTGTTAACGCCAGACTTCACATGAAACTTATAGAGGGTTTTCTCGGCCAATCCCGGTACGAACCCTTCCCAAATCCCCGACCCATCCCAACGTAAACTAAGAGGGTGAGTTTTGGTGTCCCACTGGTTGAAATCACCTACCAATGACACATATTTTGCATTGGGAGCCCAGACGGCAAAAAAAGTGCCCTCAACATTATCAACGCTCATAACATGAGCACCGAGCTTATCGAAAAGCCTGAAGTGATTACCTTGCTTAAAGAGATAGATGTCATAATCTGTCAGAAGCGAAACTCCGCCCTGAACTGGTTCAACTTTCTTTGAAGCTGGTAAAGGTTTCATCAAAATCTCCCTTCAAGGACAATTAATCCCAATTTTGTCAGTTATAATGATCGGCTAAATTATATAATCAATCTTATTATAAAGCAATATATTACAGAGAAAATCTCTATTTTAATGAACTGTACTTCAAACTGAAACAAAACGGAAAGTTCCCGGAAATCGAGAAAAGGTCAGCATAAAACCATCCGCAGAGTGTATCTGTCATTAATTTGAAATCCACTACCTGGAAGCAGCTCTGAAACACACAATGAGACGGAATAGTTTTATATTATAATTTTAGGAAAACAATAATATAAATCATTCAATAGAAAACAGTACAATTTTCTGCTTTTATCCTATTGTGGTCATAAAAGCCCTGGATTACTTTCACCGGAAAGCAAATCATATGAACTACATAAAAACATGCTCACCCATGTTAACCTTTGTATTAATACTGTTTCTGCTCATTTCGTGCAAACGCCCCGCTGCTTTGGTCGAAGAGGCACAGGAGCAGGAAACTCTGGGAAACTATGATCAGGCTCTGGTAAATTACACCTCAGCCCTCATAAGACTCTCTTCCCGAATCTCTTTTCCAGATCGCCAAAAGGGAAAAATTCTCAAACCGGATGTATGGTTTCAGCAGGTACAAAACTACCTTTCAGGTTTTTCAGAGCCGCAAACCGAACGAAGTGACCTGTACCCAGAGATTATAGCCGGCATACAAAGAAGTGCCGAGATGATTACGGCGGAGAATTTCCCCAGAAGATTGAGAGAAACAGCACTGGATTCAAGCGGATTTTATACATTTTGGAATTCCACATTCTCATTTCCTCAACAGGATTACAGGAAATGGATAGATCTTGCTGATTATGCCTACAAAAAAGGTCTCTCTTTTGTAAGAATTAAATCAGCGAAAAACTACACCTATGAATTGAGCTTCTTTAACATCAATACAGCCAGGAGAACAGATATTTCCATGTATCCGGAAACTGAGTACAGACTTATTTTGGATCCTGGAGAATACTACTTGCTTCTCCAAAGCAGTGTTACCTTTGCCGGGGGACAGAAATGGCGCTCTTCCCGGTCGCTGTTCCCGCTCTCTGTACCATCTGAACCCTCCCTGGTAGAGATGGAGCTTAGGACAAGGGTTTCCCGCAACTTAAGGGAGTGATTGCCGCTTACCCTGAACTCTCCCTGTATTTCTGAAGAATGGCTGTCACCTCGTCGTCGCTGACCTGGTCGAAATTTTCGTACCATACCCCTACAGCCATGAAATGGTCTGGTTGCAGAGGACAAATCATATCGTCGGCTTCCACCCTTATCTCTCTGACAGTGGCCGGGGCACCAACAGGTACGGCAACAGCCACCCTTTCAGGATTTTGTTTTTTTACCGCCTTGAGCGCCACCTTCATTGTAGCACCCGTGGCAAGACCATCATCTACTATTATTACACTCTTCCCCGCTATAGGGATCTGGGGATTTTTTCCCCTGTAGACATGCTGCCTTTGACGAAGCATAGAGAGCTCTGATTCGGCCGTCTTTTCTATATCCTCTTTGGAAATGGAGAGAAAATCCACTACAGAATTGTTCAACTCAACAATACCACCTTCCGCAACTGCACCCATTGCAAGCTCGGGCTCTCCGGGGGCTCCAAGCTTACGAACAAGGAAAACATCAAGCCGGGCCTTGAGCGCCTGTGCTATTTCCTGGGCTACTACTATTCCTCCCCTGGGAAGAGCAAGCACCAAAAGGTCGGGGGCGCCGATATAATGATCGAGATACTCTGATAACTTCTCTCCCGCCTCTTTTCTGTCCCTGTAACGATCTTTCATATAAACTCTCCCCTCAATTCGAGATATCAATTGAACAAACCTGTATTCCAAACCGTTATCTCAATGGGTTTTGAAGATCAAAAAGCATGCCAAACTCCCAGTGAGACCCCAATACATAAATAGGCAACAACTTTGCTTCACCTTTAACCCTGATCCACACTTCCTGTCACTCCCAGACCTGCAAAGGACTTAGTTTGAAAAAAAGAAACTGCGGTGTTCTTCTTCACCTGACCTCGCTTCCTTCAAAGTATGGATGCGGAGATTTCGGCCAACCCGCTTTCAGCTTCATTAAAACACTATCCCAATCTGCACAGAACTTCTGGCAGCTTCTCCCCCTAAATCCTCTCCTGGCTCTAAACTCCTTCTCTCCCTATAGCAGCTTCTCCTCAAATGCTATCAGCTCACTGTTCCTCAGCCCCGAAAACCTCTACGAACTCCAATTGGCCGACCGTAACGATCTTACCCCTTTCAATACTAACTCCCCACAAACAAATTACCAAAGAGTGTCTCTTTTCAAAGACCACCTCTTAGAAAAAGCCTGGAAAAGGATGGAGAGAAAACTACCCTCCCACACCGGTTTCACCCTTTTCTGTGAAAAAAACCGATACTGGCTCGATGACTATGCTCTTTTTATCGCCCTGAAAATTTCAAACAATCATGCTCCCTGGTACGAGTGGCCCCAACCTCTCAAACTCCGGAACCCCAAAGCCCTCCAGAGTGCAAAACTCCGCTATGAGGAAATAATCCAAAAAACAAAATTCACTCAGTTTCTGCTCGATTCCCAACTTGAAAATCTAAGGGAATTCGCCCACTCCCATAATGTACATCTTATAGGCGACTTACCCTTTTATCAGAACTGCGACAGTGTGGAGGCCTGGACCCAACCGTTCTGCTTCAAACTGAATGAAAATCTTACCCCCGCCTTTCTCTCAGGAATGCCTCCTGATATATACAGTCCCCTGGGACAACGATGGCGCAACCCGGTCTATAACTGGGATCAGCTTAAGAGATGCAATTACAAAATCTGGAAAAACAGGCTCAGAAGAATGTTTTCCCTCTACGATATGATAAGACTGGATCACTTCAGGGGTTTTGTTTCATACTGGCAGATTGATGCAACCCTGGGTGATGCAAGAAAAGGGACATGGGTAGATGTGGACACAGACCACTTTTTGGGTGAGATGGCCAGACATTTCCCTACTTTTCCCGTGTTTGTAGAAGACCTTGGTGCAAGTAACGCAAAGGTCAGAGAAGTTGTTTCATCATTCAACCTGCCTGGCAGCAGAGTTCTTCAGTTTGGATTTGACCCTTTCTCTCCCAATAATATCCACCTCCCCCACAACTATCCCCATAACTGCGTGGCATCCACTTCAACCCATGACACAAACACGATAATAGGCTGGTTCAGGGCAGCCGATACAGAGCAGAAAAATAAAGTTTTGGACTATGTAGGAGAATCCCACTCCTTAAAGGGGCTCCACACCAAACTGATACGTTCGGTTATGATTTCTCAGGCAGATACGGTCATTATTCCTTTTCAGGATATTTTGGGTCTGGGGGAGGAGGGACGGATAAACCACCCCGGTTCAGGCAGTAACAACTGGAGCTGGAGATACAGTGCAGAGCGAATTGAGCACTCTGTTTTTAAAGACATAGCCCGAATGAGTGAGATTTACGACAGGGTCTGATCTTTATGGATTCTCTTCTTCTCTTTCCTAATCATCTTCAAAAAGGTCGAGAAAACGATTTTCATAGAACGGGTAGAGATTCCACCTATCAAGTTCTTCCTTAAGCTCAGAGGCTCTTGAGCGGTCAACCCGAGCCTCTTCAAACAGCTTTTCAATTTTGTTCATCACATATTCAGGCACGTCCTGCTCTCCGTTGATCTGATCAATCTGTTCGATATCGGGAGATATTGTGAAAAACTCCCTTATTTTCCCTTCGATCCCATTGAACATAGGTTCAATTTTCCTACACTCCAGCTCCAGCTCAGCTGTGTCTATGGTGAAATTTTCCAGTTTGCCCAATGCGTTTACCACGGCAAGAGCGCCTTTTGGATATGTCAGGGAAGCAGTATATGCGGGAATCGTGGCAAGCATGCAGAGTGCATCGATTCCACGGGCGGCTGCAAACCCCAGCATGAGCCCGTTTAGTCCAGTGATGGTACCATCGGGCATGGAGTTAAAACCCATGAGGTTGAGCTTTGAGATAAGGGATGGATTGTTTGCTGCAAAAAGCACCTCTGATTCTGTTTTATGGCTCATGGACCGGGGTAGGGCAGCTGCGGTATAGATTCTGGGTGTTTGGAGATCGGAAGCCAGGTCCAGGATCGCCTTCATTATATCCTGGTCATTTTTAGCCCCCGCATGGGCGTTGCTCTCAAAGATTACCAGATCGGGATTATGGTGGTGATAGAAGACGCTCTGGGGGGTTTCGGGGAACTGAGCGACTCCCCCCTTTACCATAACGGAATCGGGTGATATGAATCTGCTCATGTCAATTTGCGCGAACAGCCTGGAGTTGAGTTTTCGCCGCAAATAGTCTACAGACAGTATACCTACATTTCCCGCTCCAGTCCAAGCAGAATACATAATGGGTGGTGTGGTGAAATGATCTCTGCTCAAAAGATTCATTTTTTTAACCGGCCTTTCAGATTATTTCTTTTTCTTTTTCCAGTATTTTGGTCGCTTGTAGTAGTCATAGAGCCTCTCTTCAAAATCTCTGTCAAGTTGGGTCTGGGGCTCAAACTGCGGGCCGTTCACAATGGTTTCAGCCGATACATCCACAAATACCTTTGTCTCAGCCCAGTCAATCCCAAGCACCCACTGGGGAGCCAGTATGACTTTTTTTCCAGGAAGAATATTTTTGGTGTTTACAATCAGGTAGCGGACAACCCAATTGGTGGTATCGATTATGAAATCCTCCACATGCCCAATCTCTTCATCTGTACACTGGATGTGATAACCATCAACCTCCTTTGCGCTCCTGATACTCCACTGCCCCATTTTCTCCTCTGTTTTTTTCTCCTTCTCCAAAGCTTTTGCTGTAAACGGCTCCTTTTGGGTTGGCTGAGGGAAACCGGACGGATAGGAGAGACCAGGATAAATAGCTGCTCCAAGAGAGTTATAGTGCTGGGGGTAGACCCAGTAGTAAGGCCATGAATAGTGGTCATGAAGCTCCTCTTCCAGCTTGCGTGACACCGGTTCGGCGGTATTGATATCGGGGCTTTTTTTCACCTGCTCCTTTGTGGCATTGACAGTGACACTTCTGCCCTTTGGTTCATGAAGCGCAGCAGGAGAGAGAAGTACTTTTCTCCCCAGAAGCCAAAATCCGATATCTGCAACCACATACCGCACTGCCCAGTTTTGATCATCGAAATAAATATCATCAATTTTCCCGATATGCCCATCCTGAGCATCGAGAGACATCCCTGTAAGTGAACTGGCATTATGAAACATCTTGCCCTCCCTCTGTTTTTTTTAGCAAGATTTTTTAACATTAGACCCACAAAGAGCATGCCATCCATATATCCCAGCTATACTTTTAACTATATTTCACACATGATTTCTCAGATTACAGTTATAGGAGCCGGCCCCTCAGGGCTGATGGCTGCCATAAGCGCAGCTTCCCAGGGCGCAAAGGTCACAATAGCAGAGAAAATGAACTCTGCAGGAAAAAAACTTCTCGCAACTGGCGGAGGAAGATGCAACATCTCCAACACCTCACCAATGCCACAGTTCATAAACAGCTTTGGAAACAAAGGACCCTTTGTCAGATATGCCTTAAACCGCTTTGATCAACAACAACTCATCTCTTTTCTCAACTCAAAAGGCATCAAAACTGTTTCACCCGACCAGTTCCACATCTTTCCCTCATCCCAAAAGGCAGCCCATATCCTGGGGGCTCTTCTCGATGAGGTCTCAAGATTGAAGATAACTATCCTTAAGGAAAACAGTATCTCCTCGGTCAGTAGAAAAGAGAACGGCCTTTTCTCACTCAGATCAGAAAAAATGAGATTCGAAAGCAGAAAACTGATCTTTGCCACCGGAGGGAAAAGCTCCATCCCCGACCCCCCGTCCTATAACGGATACGAACTGGCCAAAAGCCTCGGACACTCAATCGTATACCCGCTTCCTGCCCTGTGTGCACTGGAAACCGAAGACCTCTGGGTTAAGCAGTGTGCCGGATTGTCCCTTCCAGATAGTGTCATAAGAGTCAGAACAGGGAAGAAAACTATTCAGGGCAAACAAGGTGTACTGTTTACACACAAGGGAATATCAGGACCGGGCGTACTTGATCTGTCAGCCTCCCTTTCAAGAGAGATTCACCATAATGGGCCTAAACAGGTCTTTTTGATCGCTCACGAGGATAACACACAAGAGAGATGGGAAACACAGTTTCTGCGCTGGCAGAATAACTCCGGGTCCTCTCCTGTTCAATCGTTATTGTCAAAATCATACCCCTCACGTTTCTCTGAAATACTCTGCCGCCTTGCAGGTGTAAAAAAGGGTTTAAGAGCAGCTGATCTGGAGAAAAAGGCGAGAAAAAAACTTGTTTCTCTTCTCTGTGAAGGACTTCCCCTGACAATAAACAAAAGCGAAGGATTCAAAAAGGCAATGCTCACCACAGGCGGAGTTTCCCTCAAGGAGGTAAACCCAAGAACCATGGAGAGCAGATTGCAAACCGGGCTGTATTTCTGCGGAGAAGTGCTTGATGCAGATGGTCCGTGCGGGGGATACAATCTCCAATGGGCATTTTCAAGCGGCTATACTGCCGGTCTCTGTGCTGCACAGGATCCAAACAGATAAACAGGGGAATCTCCCGGGCAAACTGAGAGGATTTGCTTCCAAAGGAGTGGGGCTCCATGTTATGTTTTATGTTCACTTCAGGAACCCAAACAATCTTTTTACTCCCCAAGACTATTTGAGACAGCCTCTTTTTCTGCCCCTGATTCTCCCGCGTCTCAATGTTGCCTGATCCACTGGCGGACCTCACACCATTGTTTCCATGAATTCAAGAGAATTGAAAGCGGATTTAATAGCGAAGTGGTAGCGGCAGTAAGAGTACATTGCCCTGGTGATACGAAGATATTCCGCCTTTGAAGTTGTCCATTCCAGAGAGGTGTCAATCTGGTTAAAAAAGGTGAGCGCATCGTATGGAACCATCAGGGTTGGATCTGTCTTTGCAGAGCAGCCCGGGCATGCCATCATTCCCCGTGGAATCAGAAGATATCCATTTTCACCCTGAAGAGGTTTTTTACAAAAGCAACACTGGTCTGAGCTGATCTCAAATCCCATAGCGCTGCAGAACTGAGAGATCAAGTGCCAAAGCAGCGGAAAACAGAACCTCTTCTGGGCGGTGTCAAGCATAGTGATAAACTCTTGTACGAGGGTATAGAGCTCAGGGTGAGATGCGGTCTGAGTTACAGTTTTCAGTATCAGCTCAAACGCCGCATCCCTTATAGCTGCTTTGGTAATATCCGCCCTTACCCCCGGATAGTAATCTGCAACATGGATAGCCCCGCAAGTGTGCAGATCACGGTTTGACTTTATATACAGAAGAGTCTGGAGTAAAAATCCCCTGTCTATTAAAACAGCCCTCGAGTCATTACGCCGTATCCCTTTGGCCACAACGCTGATTACACCATGTTCAGGGGTTATCAGGCGAAGAATACAGCTTGTTTCCCGGTACGGCATCACAGAAAGAATGAGCGCATTTGTTTTCTCCGGAGCCATATTTTCTATTTTCGGCTCTTTAGAACCGGATCAGCTTTCTGTGCATTGCGCTTGAAAAGAGTAAGCAGTTCCATGGGATTGAATGCTGCGGGCTTGGCTGCATTGATCTGCTCTCCGTTAAGAAGACCTGCTGACATTATCCTCTTTATCGCCAACTCCACCGGCATATCAAGATCGATCATGTCCTCTTTGGGATAGTACAGAAGATATCCGGAAGTGGGGTTTGGTGTTGTGGGAACGAAAACTGAGATAAGCTCGTGTCCGGTTAATTTTGAAAAGTCCCTGTTCTCATTTGATGTTACAAATGCGATACAGTAGACTTTCTCTTTCGGATACTGGACCAGCACTACCCGATCAAACACCTTTTTGTTTTGAAGGGAAACGGTGTCGACAACCTGCTGAACTCCAAGATACACTTTATTTAAAATCGGGATATTGCAGATAATTGCGTTTCCCGTATCGATCAGTTTCTTTCCGAAATAGTTTTTTGCCAGAAGCCCCGCAAAATACGCCAGCACAAGAGTTACGGTTATCCCTATCCCTGTCCCCCACTCAACTCCAAGCACAAGCGGAAGAGCTGAATCAACCCATCTGAACAGCTTTAGAATTATAATAAGTGTGATCAGAAGAGGAATAATAAGAAGAATTCCGGCGATTATATTTGACCTTACCTGCCTGAACAACTTTTTGGGAGAAATGTTTTCCATATTTTTCACTCTTCCTCGACAAATTTGATTATCAACTCGTTCTTTCCGGCCATTCCAAGCTTCTCTCTTGCAATCTGCTCAATATAACTTGTGTCCTGCTTGAGGTGTATGTATTCTGTTTGCAGTGAGTCAAGAGAATAACGTGCATGCTCAATCATTTCGCTTTTTTTCCCGATCTCCTTATAACTCCTGTATGCATCCATAAATCCCTTGTTTCCAAACAGTATGACAAGAGCAATTGAAACAGCGGCGACAAGGAGAATTTTAGTTTTCTTTTTCATATAACCCTTACATATTGTTGTCCCCCGATTTGCCGGATCAGACCCTTGAGCTCTAAATTAAGCAGTCCGTCAAACAGCTCTGCTGCCCCTTTATTGAGCCTTTCTGCTATCTCATCAATACGCACGGGGTTAAAAGAAAGTGTCTCATAAAGTAGTTTTTCAGGATCACTTAAAAACGTCCTGGTGTCAAAACTCTTTTCGCGTGCAGAGAAACTGTTAAGCTGTTTTTCTCCCGATATAAACCGAATACTCTCCACTATGTCCAAAGCATTGCGCACAGGAATCGCCCCGCTTTTAAGAAGATCGAAAGTACCTTCACTCAGAGGCGAAGTGATGGGACCGGGAACCGCAAAAACCTCCCTGTTCTGATCGGTTGCATATTTGGCAGTTATAAGACTGCCGCTGCGCGCTCCGGCTTCCACAACTACAGTACCCGCTGCAAGACCACTGATAATGCGGTTTCTTCTGGGAAAATTAAACGCCTCCGGAGCTGTGCCCAGGGGAAATTCTGATATGAGAACCCCATCACGGACAATCTCCTCAGAGAGTTCCACATTGGATCTGGGGTAGATAATATCGATACCGCTCCCCAAAACCGCTACTGTTTTTGCACCACTATGCAGGGCTGCTCTGTGTGCAAGCGTATCAACTCCTTTGGCCATTCCGCTCACTATGACCAGACCCCTCGAAGCTATATCTGAACAGAGAGCGGTAGCTACCCCTTTCCCATAGGGACTTGGAGTCCGTGTGCCAACGACTGCCACAGCATGCAGATTAAGAACGGAAATATCCCCTTTCGCAAAAAGAACCGGAGGCGGGGCAAATATCTCTTTTAAATAGATCGGATAGCGTGGATCCTTGAGTGTTAATACCTCAACACCCTCTTCTCTTGCTTTGTTCAGCTGCGCCTGTGCGCAGGCAAAAAGATTATCCCTGTTTTGTATCTCTTCCACACACGACTGAGGAATAATGTTCATATTTCTGAGTACACTTACCTCTGTATCAAAAACAGCTTCGGGAGAGGAGAACTGTTTCAGAAGTTCACCGATACGCACAGGGCCAAGCCCTTTTACTGAATTAAGAGCAATCCAGGATAATGGCATCAGCTACTCTCCTTCCCTTGTTTCTGAGGTAAAAAACTGTAACAAAAATAAATTCCGGGTATTTAAATGCAGAATTTATATGCTTGGCAGCAATAAACAAACCACAAATTCTCAAGCCCCAGGCCCTAAAAAGATAAAACATGATTGTTTAGTGTTGACTAAAATGTGAGTCAAAACTCATTTTATGTAATTCTCTGTTTATTATAGAAATCACCAATATGAAAGGAAGTCCGTCGAAATGGCGAATGTAAAAAAGAAAAGAAGAGCAAAGATCAATAAGCACAAAAGAAAAAAAATGCGTCGTCTGAATCGCCATAAGAAAAAATAATTGTTTGATCAGATTATGACTTCCTATCACGGGAATAACTCTTGCAGGAATTCCCGTGATGTTTTCTTTTGCTACCCAAAAATACAACTCCACTCCCAAAAAGCAGGCGCAATAATCACCTGTTTACCACCATTAGGATTTTTGCTGCTCCATTCTTAACGGTATGAGACTCTGCGGAATTTACGAAAAAAATCCGCCTTATACAACAAATCGGAGTTATAGCTTTTTGCTCCTCAAAACACTCTCCAAATAGCGGGTTCTCAGAATTTTGCACCACCACCTCATCCACCCCTCGCTTCTTGCCAATAAAAACCGTCCTCTATCAAAAAGAAAACTCTGTGCATCCTGAAAAAATTTGCTTATTTTTCTCCTAAACATTTTCCCTCAGGAGAGCACAATGAAAAACTACCCCAAATTTCTGATCCTGTTTTCTCTGGCTGCACTGCTCATCGGCTGCAGCTCCGACAACCTCACCGTAATCCACCACCCCACGGAAGCTAAACCGGGAGACACCCTTGTTGTGGAGCTTGCAAGCTTTTTCTCCTATGCCTCTCCCGGTGGGATAGTGATGGGCACCGTAAACAGACAAGACATGAACATGCTTGTCGGACTGCCTGAGGGCTGGTCAGTCATATCTATGGATTATTACGTTGCCCATGACTGGAAATTCGCAAATGATCTTCTTTCCTTAGCAGATCTGGATAATCTCGGGGATGAGGATATGCGGGATCTTTTATCAGAAGAAGGACAGAAAATGTATATGGATTCAGTCACCGTATTCAGAACAAGAATGCAACCCATGAACGAAAACCCCACCCTTTCTCAAGCCTTCCGCGGACGCAGATTCTTGGCCCACCCCTCAGGCAACGATGAATATCAGGAAGAAATTATTGTGAACACCGACCAAATCCACAGCTGGAGCGGATTCAGTGCCCCTGCAGAAATCAAATTCGATTTTTTTGACCAGACAGATACCAGTTTCAGAATCCCCGATGAGTTCGCTGATAATGCGGATGAACGTTTACGGGACACAGATGTCGGGTTAACTATAGTACCGATCTATCTTTTTGCCAAAATTCAAACAGGCGGGCAGACCGGGATGCACGATATTTTTTATTATTCAAAAACCGATGATCTTCCCGAAGGAGATGATTTTACCCAGGATCCATCAGTTGATGACTTGAGCAGTTTTGATGTGGGAAGTATGACCTATGTAAGTGTCCTTCTGGACCCAAATGTTTCTGTTTCAAACCGCATTGCAAACCGACACTCCGGTTCATCCCTGAAGGCTTACCCCACATCGTTCTCTTCCTCTACCACAATTCAGCTCCCCAATAGCCACTTTGGTGGAGAACAAGTGATCGTACGTTCTCTTGACGGCAGACTTGTAAGGGAGATCGCTGTAGGGAGAGGCGAGCATCACGTGATATGGGATGGGAAGGATTTTTCAGGAAGAGAGGTAAGATCGGGCACTTACATTGTAAGTTTCACTGGTGGTGGCCACATTGTTCAGTCCTGCACCGTAAGGAAGATCAGATAATTATATTTTCCTGGCGATGCAGAACAGATAACCAATATATCTGGATGCTTCCAGCCTGTAGAAGGCATCGATCTGCTGATGCGACCTGATTTTCATCAACGCATCAGCATAATACCCCTTCTCATCCCCCAGATGACAGGCCAAATGGCTGAAATAGTTGTCCCAGCCGCTTTGAGGGACAAGGCCTGTGAAATGTATATCAAACCCGCTGTTTTCTATAAGGGAGCGGTAGAACTCCTCTTTTTCAATTTTACCCCCCCCGTCTTCAAAACAGGAGAGAATTTTGTTTGGAACTGAATCAGCGAGTTTAATCGGGACACTGAATGCCAGCCATCCCCGCATTTGAAGAAGCTCCTGAACTCTGGCAAGCAACACAGATCTCTTTTTACTGCTCAGCGCGCTTTTCTCCAAAATGGCCAGTTCAAAAGTTCCCGGCTCAAGTTCCGTAGTGAAAAAATCACCATTAAGAGAGACCAGATGGCTCACTCCTTTATTTATTGCCAGAGAGTGGGCTTCCTTGTTCTTTGTTTTGCAGGAATCAAAGGCGGAGATTTTGCATCTGAATTCTGAGGCGAGAGTACAAACACCCTCCCCAAAACCGCTATCCAGGACAAGAATATTGCTCGATGGATTAATCCCGGCAATTCTGCCCGCAGCCATAAGGCACTCTTTTCCAGCTGGTGAAGTATAGTTACAATTTTTATCCGTAACCATAGTCAGATGATTTTTTCTGTGTTATCGGATTTTGAGGAACATTACAAGCCCAAGCACAAGAAACACAACAGAGAGGATGTGAAAGCGCCAGGCGATTTTTGATTTAATGCGAAAATTGCTTGAGTACAGACCGCTTTTCTGCATCCTGATCTGGAAATGGTGATGAATCGGAGCCATGAGAAAAACACGCTTGCCGGTCAGCTTGAAATACCCGATCTGTATCACAACCGAAACAAATTCCAAAAAGAATATGAAACCGACGATTGGAAGATAAAAACCCGCTTTGGTGAAAATGAAAAGAATTCCAATCAACCCGCCAAGTCCTACGGAACCGGAGTCACCCATGATAATGGTCGAGGGTGGCGAATTATACCATAGATAGGCAAGAAGTGTTCCCATTACAGCACCTATGAGGGGCAGTATTTCCTGCAACCCCACAATATGAGGGATAAGCAGGTAATTACTCCATAAACTATTGCTCGAGATAAAGGAGATTATGCCCACAAATATAAAACAGCAGATTGCAGGCACTGTTGCAAGAGTATCGAAACCATCGGTGAAATTTACACCATTGGCAAAAATCGCTATGGTGAGAGTCATAAAGGGGATAAAAAGCCAAAACGGGAGTGATGGAAAATGTTTTGTGATACTGATAAAGGGCAGGTTAACATCCCCGTTGATATTTGGTATATACCTGTATGCTGCAACAGCCACCAGCAACGAAATTGTCATGTAGAGAAAAAGCCTCAATCCGGCTGAAATCCCGTCCGCCTTGTACTGATAATCCTCTTTGGTCTTTAACCCCCTGGCGATCTTTCTCTGATTCAGCACTTTGGCCACATCATCTACGGCACCTATGATGCTGAAAAATACGTATATAATAAGTGCAGAGATCACATAACTGTTTATTCTGACCGCTATAAACGTGGTCAGTACTATAATAAGCATGAAAAGAATGCCTGCAGGCATCACCGGACCATCTTTACTCTTTTCAAACTCAGATGAGATCTGAAGTCTGCGCAGAAATTTTATGTAGGGAGGAAACAAAAACATGGCCAGCAAAAATGATATTACTGTGGCCATACTGGTTGAAAAAAGACGGCTGTATAAGAGATAAATTCCTGTAGTCTGATATAAAAATTCGATCAGCATTTCTTCATCGATAGATTTGGGTTTGATTTCACCGGATCAGATGGGAGTATACCCGGAAACTGATCCTCCTTTCCTACAAAAATAGTTACAAACTCATTAAAAAAGAAATCCCTGAGTGATTTTTATGCAAATCCGCTTTGTTTTACTGCTGAGCCTCCGGTCAGCTCACCGCATCTCCTTAGAAAAACTTTTTTTGAGTGACAAACATCTTTCTACACATTATAATAGATAGATATTTCTCTGCATAATTCTACGATTAAGTTTTATGTATGATCTGGCGGGGTCCCCCATCTTGTGCACGGGCGTATAAGCTCGCGAAACGAAATGCCCCGCTTACCACAAAACATGATTATATTACCAAAACAAAATAGAACCAACAAACTTGACGAACACAACCCGGGAGGAAAAATGTCTTTAAGAAAAATTGGGATAGCACTGTTTGCATCATGCAGCCTGTTTGTTTCATGTGTTGACGACACCGTTTCAACCGAACCAGATCCCAACCACATCGACCTGGAACCTGTATATGGCCAGTGGCAGAAAATCATACCGGTTGTTCCCACAATCACACACTATCCAACAAATATCCAGTTTGAGATAAACCGTGATTCAACTTTTACTTTCGTGGTTCACTTTGTTGATAGCGACACCCTTATCACCAACAGCGGGTATTGGAACACCACTAACGGAGAGACACTAATGTTGAATGGTGATAGATGCTACGTTTTAGATGAAACATCCGGTAAGATGGAACCTTTCACCGCAATTTATGATGATTACGATCATATCCCCCCGGTCAATTTACCAATTGATATAAAAAGTGACGGGAAATGGTCGATCACAGGTTCCGATCTTATCCCTATGATCAATGTCCTCATTCCGCCAGACCACCAGTTCGCAAATTTAATATACAATGAGACGCTTGATTTTGAGAAGATAAGCGATACCCATGACACCGGGAATGAAAGTTCACTTTAGTAGTTCTCTTTTGGGGCTCAGTTGAGACAAATGTGTCGTAATAAAGCCCCCAAAACCTGACAAACATACCACAAATCCGGCAAATATAGTGATGAATTAGCCCGCAAAAAAAACTATCCGGGGAACACAGGCTGTACTCCGGGTTTTTTGTTGCGGCAAGGACATGGAAGCGACAAGGGCTGGTTAACCGAAACTGCTGAGCTGCAGGCTCGCACTGTTCTCAACTTTCTGTAACAGAGAGCCTGCGTTTTTACTGCTTCAACGGATTGAGTTCTAAATCATTTGCAACGGTTTAAGAGAACATGAACCGCACAAGGCAGAAACTTGTTCTGAATTAACGAAACAGTGTAAAACGCCTGCTCATCAGGGAGGTACCATTCAGGGATTTGATGCTGAGTATGTAAGTTCCCGGACTGAATACTGTATTCAGGTTCGCTCTGAAATCACTAACTCCATCCGCTATAAACTCTGAAAGGATCTTACTTCCCTTAAGATCATATATTATCAATTCCACAGGTGTGGACAGGGGTAGAGCAAAAGAGCAGCTTATCACACCATTTTTAACATTCACAGATTTTATCTGATTGCTTCTACCTGGCGAAATATTTAATCCTCTTGTTTGCTGAACAGAGGTAAATGGTGTTCTCATGGTTTCTGTCAGCTCAGAGACAGCAACCAGAAACCATGCATTGTGCGGAAGCCACTGCTCCATCCAGCGCCAGTCCTTGAAAAGCGATTCACTGTTTTCTGCATGATAGGGCATCCATTCCAGATCATACCGGTCACTTCTTGAGGCGGTTATACCATTTGCGATTCCCCCCTTTACGTTATCGAGGGCGTAATTCTCCAGTCCGTAGTAGTTTGGATAATTTATCGTGCCAAATCCGTACATCATGCACACATTGAAGGGATTGTTTCCCAGTATCCAGTTGAGCTGATTAACAGCCAGCGTATAAAGGGAGTCATACCAGAGATTCTTGGTTGAATCCACAAATAAAGCCCCCATTGCAAAGGCTGTGGTCATTGAAGCCAGACGCGCATTTTCCCCCTGCCACCAGTAACCGGTCTCGTTATCGTGGGGCATGAAAAAATATGTTGAGGCCTGCACCCCGGAGTTTTCTTCATGTACCTGAAAAGAATAGAGTGAGTATCCCCATTCAGTACCCCGCTCAATTCCCTGCATCTTCACATAGCGGGCCTCTACAGGTGAGAAGGTGTGAACTTTTCGTCCGGCACTGCTGTTTTCTATAACAGCCACATCAGTCCAAAGTGAATCGTCTGTAGAAACCTGGATAGAATATTTTGAACCGAAAGCGGTCTCCCAGTGAAGTACAACATTGTCGATTGTGTAAACCGAACCCAGATCGACCATAATCCACTGATCGTTATTGCTCTGTTGATCCTGTTCATATACACTTGACCACCTGGTATCGAACTGACCATCAAAAGCACCCTGTGCCGGGTAGCGTGATTCCGACGAAGATGCGCGGGCCTGTTTTCCCCGTGCCAGATCGTTACCCCCATCATCTATTTCCGATCTTCTGTACTGTTTTACATACCCAAAGGGGTTGTTGTCTTTTTCTGTGATGTATTTATACCAGAGCAGGTTTTTCTTTACCGCTTCTCTGATCTGTTCGATGTTGGAGGGGTTTGTGAGATTAGCATACCGTATAAGAGCCACTACCGGGAAGCCCTCTTCTGCGGCGTGATAAAACGGACGACTCCTGGCGCTATCACTGAAAAACCATCCCTGCTCTGTCTGACGGGAAAGAAGGGAGAGCGCTCTCTGGTCTGCATCAAGCCGATATTTCTCTTCTCCGGTGGCATTGTATAGTTCTGAAGCAGCAAGAAGTCCGCAATAGTCATCGATTATATTTTCCCTGCCATCATCAAGATAATCCAGATTGAACTCTTTGAGATGCTCATATGCTTTGATTGCGGTCTGAAGGTATGTATCGGAATCATATTCTCCGGATATCCCTGCAGCTGCGGCTCTGGCAAGCGCTGCAATGGAAACCCCTCCTCCCTGCCTCATCCCACACTCATAATCATTTGACCGGGTACCTTCAAGACCGCTCCATGAGCAGATCTCTCTGGTCTCTCTCTGCCATCCCCAGTTATCAAACACCGCGATATAGAAAAACCCTTCGGGAGAAAGAGATCTGACAAGATAATCCGCACCCCAGGCAGCTTCTTCGATTGCTTGTGTACCGAAAAAATCGGGGTGAATTTCATGGCTGTGAAGAATGGACCAGACCACAAATGGTGTCTGCTGGGGATTCATGTAATTGGCATTGGATAAGTGGGAGAGGTGCTTTCCCATATCTCCCGTGGCATCACTCCACCCCCCAAACAAATTTCTGGTCACCCCAGGCCGATCGATTATACCAATATTTCTGTCCTCTTCAAAGGTGTTTCGCATAACTTTAAAAAAACCAAGAACATCTCTGCCCGTGAAATTCAGCAAAGCATCCTCTTCTATCCTGAACTCGGGTGAAGTTGTTTGACCCGCTCTCAGCCTGTAAGTACCGGGCTTATCGAAGGAGGAAAAATCAATTACTCTGAAATTACGCCCTCTCCACCCGGAAACACTTTCAGACTCTTCGATAGAAAAAGTATCAACAACTTCTCCGTTTTCATCTATCAGGTAAGATTCTGAATGTGAGAAACTGCTTGAATATTGAACAACAGCTGTTTTGGGGCCCGCGGTTTCATATCCAACCTGATTGATAAGAATGGTTGGGTTACTGTACGCAGAGACGAAGTAGAATAGAAGTAAAAGCAGGCTAATTTTGTGCAGGTAACTATTTGACATGGCAACTCCGTTTATTTTCAGTTATCTTCTATGGTTCATCTGTTTTCTTTGTTCACAATTGTTATAAATATAAAGAGAAAAAGCGCAAAAGAGTGAAATTATCTTTATCATACAGGAATCACTGTCAGCCCGGCAAAACTTAAAACATGGTACTTCTTTTACAAAAGAATATCAGATTTCAATTATTCTTATCCTTAAACGAAATAGGAACTTAGCCCCCAAAATTACAGTTTGGTTTTGTAGAGTGCTGGTCAGAAGCTATTTTTGAGAGCACTTGATTATGATTTTTTCTCAGGAGAAGATATGTACGACAAAAATTACGATGACTTTTTTGATGAAGCGAAGGACACTGAAGGTCAGTCTGAGCAGTTGATGAAAATGGTTGAGGAGCATGACAGGACAATTAAGGTTTTCTCCCAGGGAATGAAAGCAAGCGGAAAAATCAGTCGCATAGGAAGAGAATATGCGTTTGTGGAAATAGGTGCAAAAAATGAAGCCATGATTAAGATCGGTGAGTTAATGGGGGATGACGATCAGCTTACAGTTAAGGAAGGTGATGTTGTCGAGGCATTTGTGGTTTCAAACAGGGAAGGTGAAATAATGCTTAGCAAAAGTATAACTGCTCATACATCCGGCATTGAAGAGCTTAAGGACGCACTAAATGACAAAATTCCTGTGCAGGGAAAAGTTACCGGTGTCAACAAAGGTGGACTCAACGTAAAGGTAATGGGTCACAAGGCGTTTTGTCCCATCTCTCAGATCGATGTGAAATTCACCTCTGATGTGAACGAATATCTGGGTAAAACACTCGATTTTGTCATAACCCGGATAACAGAAGGTGGCAGAAACATTGTTATCAGCCGTATTCCGGTTCTGGAGCAGGGGCTCAAAAAGGAAGTGGAAGAGCTTAAAAAGACTCTTGAAAATAAAACCGTTCTTAAAGGGAAAATCAGCAAAGTAGCTGATTTCGGACTCTTTGTGCAGATAGGAAACCTTGAAGGCCTGGTGCATATTTCTGAAGTTTCCTGGGAACGGGCAGAAAACCTCTCTCAATCTTTCTCTGTTGGCCAGGACGTAGAGGTAGTGATCCTAAAAATTGAGGAAAAAGGACAGATCCGCGATCTTAAACTCTCATTGTCCATAAAGCAGGTGATTGATAATCCCTGGAACTCGGTTTCCGAAAAACTGAGTATCGGTGAAGCAGTTGAAGGTACAGTTACAAGGCTGGCTGATTTTGGCGCCTTTGTAGAAATTATGCCCGGCATAGAGGGACTGGTCCATGTTTCAGAAATGTCATGGGGCAAAAGAGTGAATCACCCCTCTGAAGTGGTTAAGGCTGGTCAGAAAGTTAAAGCCAATGTGCTTAATATTGATGAAAAGAAACGATCCGTTTCTCTGAGTCTCAAGGATGTATCTGATGATCCATGGAACGATATTGAAAACAAACTCCCCGTTGGAAACGAAGTTACCGGAATGGTAGCCAAAAAGGCTCAGTATGGATATTTCATCGATTTGCTGGAAGGAATAACCGGTCTGCTTGTTAATCAAAATATCTCCTCAGAGAAAAAAGGCTCTTTCAAACAGGGAGACACAGTTTCTGTCAGAGTGGACTCCATCGATTCTGATAACCGTCGCATCTCACTCTCAATGGGAATGGCTGAGACAGAAATCAGAACAGAGGAGTCAAAAAAATATATGGAAAAGCAGGAAAAGAGCAAAAAGGGGAAAAGTTCAGCTAATACCACTGAGTTTGGCGCAGCACTTTTGTCCGCACTTAAATCAAAGAAATAAAAAAGCTTTCTTATTGTTTGAGTTTTTGAATATTTTTGTTTTAGCACCCTTTTTTAAGGGTGCTTTTTTATATAAAAGAGCTTGTTTTTATTTTGTAATTAATAATAAACTTACAAGATAATTCCGCCCAACCAAAGGAGATAAGTTATGGATGAGGAATATTTTGATCTCGATGAGCTGAAACCGGAATCTTCACCTCAACCCGAGAAGAAAGCAGATGATCCGCCCCGGGAGAATAAACCTGCAAACAAGCCTATTATCCTCGAAGAAGAGGATCCCATTGAGGCAAAACCCAAAAAAGCCCCGAAACAGAAAAAACCCAAAAAGAAGAAAATGGATACAGAAGATTTCGATATGCCGGACCTGAAAGATTCTGAACCAAAAAATAAAAATAGTAAAACTGAAGAATTGGATGTTCCAGACCTGGAAACTCCTGAACCAAGAAAGAAAAAAAAGAAATCTGAAGACTTTGATGTGCCTGACCTGGAAAACTCTGAACAAAAAAAGAGTACTTCCTTTTTTTCAATACTTTTGTTCTTTTTTGGTTTCCTCGCTGCTGCGGGTTCCATCACCGCAGGAGTCCTGAGTATTCTGAACACAGTAGAGGCCAATATAGCTTTAGGTATTTTTATGGTTTCAGCAGGTTTGTTTTTTATTACCAGGTTGTTTTCCCCATCCGGTGTAAAACAGGAAACCAAAGAAAAACAAGAGGTTATATAAATAAGTATGTCCATTTAGCGCTGCCTCACAGCAGTCGCCTGTACATTATTTCTCATCTTTCAGAATGTCGCTGAGCACCCGGAATCTCAACAGGTTTTTCAGGGTGCTCAGTTTGCTTTCAGAGCTTTTTTTGTCACCATTTCAACACAAGGAGTGTTTGTCCTTCTCTTAAAAGAGAGTGATCGAAATTTTTATGAAAAGCGGTACAGAACTCACAGATTGGACCATTGTAAGAGCGCAGTTGTGTCATATTGATGCGATAACACGACTGGAACTCTCATGTCACTCCAACCCCCGTTCTGAATCACAGATTATAAATGATTTGCAGTCCCCCTTTTATTTCACCGATTTAATTGAATGTAGCAGGGGAAAGGTTTGCGCCTATATTTCCTGTGTACAGATATTTGAACTCCTTGAGATTCATCACCTTGGAGTGGAACCTGAAAGCCGGAGAAAAAAGTTGGCAAGTATGCTGATCTCAGAGACTCTGAAAAAAGCGTCTCAACAGGGTGTGACACAGGCTACACTTGAAGTAAGAAAGTCCAATAAGGCAGCTATCGGTCTCTATGAGAAACATGGGTTTGAATTTTGCGGTATAAGAAAAGCGTACTACAACGATGGAGAAGACGGAATTGTGATGGTAAGGAAAATGGTTTCACCGGGATGATGTTCGCTGAGGGCAGATTAAGGGATAAGATATGACAGAAAAAAGTTCAGGTACACTTGCTACAAACTATGGGTGAAAACATCATATGACTTGGTGAGCTCTTCAAGTCCCCCACCGGGGTTAGGAGGGCATATCTAACGATGCCGCCGTATACCGCATGGCTAAACCGCGACAGATTGGCTGGAAGGTGGCGCTTTCTCAAGCGTCCAGTGCCCTGATAATCCTCTGGGTCTGCTACCCATTCTGTAACTGATTGCACATATTTTCAAGATCATCATAGAGCTGGATGTTTTTGAGTTTGTTAATATTGGTAGAAACGATGATTTTCTTTATATGAGCCGGAGTAATCAGTCGAAGAAATCTCTCCTTTCCTTCCATTGATTTCAGAAGCCTTATGAGAATACTTAATTCAGCAGAAGAAAATGTTGTGGCAGCAGTTAGATCAAGCACCACATCCTTACAGTTTTCTACCGAGCATCCTTCATTTACCATCTCACGCCTGAAATCTTCCAGATCTTTAGAGTTTTCTCTCGTATAGGAGAAATATACAAAATCTTTCTTTTCAACTTTTCTGAGTGCCATTTTTTCCCCGGATTTTCGTAAAACGGATCTTTATTAATAGATTACAGTTAAGGTTTCTTTTTATCAATCCTTTTCCGGGAAGTCTCATAAAATTTGTGCACCGGTGTCTTTTTTCTTCACAGTTTGCGCTTTGCCCCCACTCTTTCTTGATAAGTTCTGCATATAAACAGTATTTTCATATTCTTAAGTTATACACTGAATCCTTATCTGAAGGATAATTAGCCTTGAAATTGAACTCTCTATTAACGGTTACCGCACTGGGCATATCATTTCTCCTTTCATGTGCACATCAGGGAACTCCCGGAGGAGGTCCTAAAGACACCACTCCACCCACTGTTGAATCCACTTATCCTGTTCACAGGGGTACTGATATTGCAAATGACAGCCGGATTGTAATAAATTTCTCCAAATGGATCGATCCTGCTTCTGTTCAAAGAAGCGTATCGGTTTTTCCCGCTCTTCAGGAGGGAGTGGATCTGAATGTATCGGGCAGAAGGCTGACAATCACCCCAAAGGAAAACTTCCTGGATTCTACAACCTATCATGTGGTGATTGATGGCTCACTTAAAGATCTTCGCGGCAATTCCTTGAAGGAAAGCTACAACCTTGTTTTCTCAACCGGATCCCAACTCGACAGAGCAACGCTGAGTGGATGTGTTGTGGATGACAGATTTTCAACCCTGCCCAAGGCTGCACTTTTCAGATATGATTCCCACTGGCACGATTCTCTCTATTTTTCTACTCCCGACTACATTACCGGTGTGGACAGTTCAGGGCATTTCTCTTTTTCACATCTCAGAGCCGGTGAATATCGTGCTATAGCATTTATTGACATGAACAACGACGGTCTTCTCCAGCCATCGGAGATATGTTTTTCTCCAATTGACTCTGTCATCACTGTAGATGACAACAATATCACTTCGGTTCTTCTGTATCCCTCATCCGCAGATACCCTCCCCCCTGCCTTAGCGAGTGTCCAGGCAATATCCGGAACCGTTATAAGGGGAAACTGGAACAAACCTCTTGATACAGATCATTTTGAGGATAAAGAGTTTATGATTAATCCGGTTTCTGACACCAGCAGGTCACCCGAGATTAAAAACCTCTACCACCTTGAGGGTAAAATGGATTTCATTCTCACATTACAGGATACACTTGAGAACACACCATACCACTTAGCTTACAGACTGGGATCAGTCCATGACTCCCTTCGTTTTAACGGTGTTTCTCTTGCAGATACTGTCAACCCTGCACTGCTGGGGGTTACTCCGGACAATCAGATCGAGCCTGACCCTGAACTGAACCTTATCTGGAGTGAACCTGTAAGGGCGGATCAAAACGCTCTGTATCTCCTGAATAATCAGGGTGATACAGTGTTTTTAGAGTATTCCTCAACACCCACAGACACTCTTCTTACAAGATCTTCGGCTCTTTTGAAACCCGATAGCGAGTATAGATTGAAAATCCAGGCTGAGGGAGTCAGAGATCTGGCTGGTAACAGTTTGTACGACACAGCTTTAACGGAAGGTGTACTGATTGTAGACATCGCTACCATTTCAGCCGAAAACCTGGCAACACGTATTCATGGCACAGTTGATTGTCTCACCCCTGACAGAAATAGAAAATGGTTGTTCAAACCATTATCATCCGAGCGCGTATATATTTCAGATGACCACAATGGTTACTTCAGGTTTGATTCTATTCCTGCAGGCAATGGTAAAATTGCCTGGTTTCTTGATCAAAATGGCAACGGCAAATGGGACAGAGGAAGACTAAGTCCCTGGAGGGCGCCTGAACCCTATGTAACACTTGATGATACTGTTGAAGCCAGAGCAAGGTGGGAGATTGACAATATATTGATTAATGGTTGTGGGATGTGCGGGGTTGATAAGGCAAATGATAACCAGTAATGTTTAAAATTTGAGTAAAGCTATCGGTTAGAGTTACCCCTATTGAAAGGTAAGTAATATTCATCTAAGTTCTCTAACCGTCGCCGAATGCTTTCAGATTGAAATAAAAAACTCCACTACTTCACACAGAACATTCTACCCTCGCTGCTTATTCCTCCGTTTGGCTTTTCATGTCTTTTTTATGGATTCAATCTGACTGCGCAGTTCCATTTTGTAGATTTCAACAACTGTAAGGAAAAAAGCCGCAATTGTGGGTCCTATAATAAAACCCATCACCCCGTACAGTGCAAGACCTCCCAGGGTTGACAGAAAGATCATCAGGTCGTGAATTTTTGCCCCGTGCCCAACCACATGGGGACGGAGCAGGTTATCGATATTGGATACTATAAAAGTACTGGAGAGAAAAATGCCGATTCCTGTCCAGATATTTCCCATTAACAGCTGTATTGCTGCAGCGGGTATAAGTACAAGCCATGCACCAACCAGAGGAATTATCGACAGGATGACCATCACAAATGCCCACAGAAGCCAAGCCTGGATCCCGCTTAAAAACAGTATAACTCCACCTGCGGTTCCCTGTGCAATCCCTATAATCAGGGTTCCTGTCACTGTGGCTCTTGAAATCAGGGTAAAGCGGCTTATAATAAGCTCCTCATGCTGGTGACTTATAGGAAGAAGCTGCCGGATCGCTGCAAGAATTCGGGGGCCGTCAGCAAAAAAGTAGAACATGGTAAAAAACAGTACCAAAGCATTGATGAGAAGCCCGAACACTCCTGTGTAGGTTCTGCTGATGATAAAGCTCACCATACCCGATAGTTGGCTCCGTATCTGCTCGCTGATCTGCTCCAGGTCAATCTCTGTTATACCCAGCGCTTCTGCAAGGGATGAATTTTCCAGTAATCTCGTAAATGACTCCTCAATCACCTGGGGAAGATTTCGCTCGGATTCACTTATTACAGATGTAAGCTCGTCGATACTGAGGTTTATTATTATGAGGAGCGGAATCAGAAGAACTACAAAAAAGAATATACAGCACAGAAGTGAGCTGAGTTTTCGCCTGTTACCGGTTAATTTAAGCGATATGTTAAATATGGGATAGAGAATGGTGGTGAAGGTCAGTGCCAGTATGAGGGGAACGGTGAATGTTTGAAGAAGAGGCAAAAATGAGCTTATGGCGATAATTACCAGGGCAACGAGAGCTATATGACTTGCTTTTTTTCTGCCCTGTTCGGACTGAAGCTTCTCACCTTGTTGAAATTCCTTTTTATCTTTTTCCGGATTGTTATCGTTTTCTCTCTGTTCTGACATATAGTTTATACGTTTTTAGCGGATTAGAGTTTTTAGCAAAAAGGGTGCAACAAATGTGCCCTGCCTGATTGGTGCTGAGAATCCGCATTTCCGGAAGTTTCTTATATATCTCAGGAATATTAACTACCGGGTTATGACACTTTTTCAGGTTATACAAACCCTAAACGTACGATTGTTAACGTTCCAATACTGTCCCCGTCATCATTGAGACGAATTATTTTATTCCTACTAAAGCTTTTAGGAAACTCTGGTCTTAATAGGCTCAAAATCCTTTCTTTTTCTCCGATAAGGTTTATAATGAAAAGAACACTCATTGTAATGTTTGCAGTACTGGGTCTTTATCTGGCACTGACCTTTTCCTTTTCTTCACGAAGAGAAAATCGTTATCTCGACAGTGAGGGAAGAAAAGAGAGTGGGTTGGATTACGTAAAATTGGAAGACGGGTATACTGCATACCGGATCATTGGACCGGACACAGGGCAGGTAGTTATTATGATCCACGGTGGAACAATTCCAATGTGTATATGGACCGACCAGAGCAGGATTTTTGCTGAATCTGGATATCGGGTTTTGCTCTATGATCAATACGGAAGAGGCAACTCTGACAGGGTAAATAAAGAATATAACCGGGATTTGTTTACCAGACAGTTAAAGGGGCTGATTAACAAACTTAAACTGGATGAACCTTTTGATATAATCGGTCCAAGTTTTGGAGGGGCAATCGCCGTTTCGTTTGCATCAAAATATCCCGAGCGGGTAAGGTCAATGATTCTGATTTCGCCAGCCCTTAATATTCCCGGTTCAGATTCGCCTTTAAACATGCCAATGAGAGTTGTAAGAGTTCCTCTTATAGGAAGAGTGTTTTTTGAAACAATCATGATGAATCAAATAATTGAACGGGGAAGACAAAACGTTCCGGGAGGGATCGGTTCACCCTGCGATTCAATGTTTATGAAGCAGTTTACTTTTAAGGGAACCCACAGAGGATTGTACTGCAAATTTCGCAGCGACGCGTATGGCGATTACCTGAAACAGGCGAAAAAGGCGGACAGAAATGTTGATCACATTTTATTGTTAAGGGGCAAAGAGGATCCGGAGATAACCGAGTCTATGTTTGATGAGATAAAACGTGAGATGCCTGAATCTGAATATGTTGAACTGGAGGATAGTGGTCATTCACCAGCCATGGATAATGCCGATCTTTTTAACTCTATACTTTTAAGTTATCTTCAGAAAGTGGATTCGGGTAAAAATTGTGACGGTAAAAAATGAAGCGCACCCCTGTGTCGGTAAGGGAAAGCAGGTGTTGGTCTTTTAAATCAACCCGGGGAAATTTATCCTTTACCGATCAAATAACACGATAAGAGTATATCCATCACACGATATCTAAAACATTCCTGCCAACAAGCATTCTCTGACACCGAAAAAGTATATTTATATACTAATGTAATCGCCTCAAAAAAATGGAATCAGAGATCAATTATGAAAAATTCACGTGACTATCTTGCTCTTGCCCTCGATAATTTCGACAAAAAAGAAGATTTAACCCGTCTCATAGAGCTTACTTCAGACCATATTGGAGTCTATAAGCTGGGTCTTGAGCAGTTCACCCGCTTTGGGCCTGCTGTTCTTGATGCAATAAGAACGAGCGGTCGTAACATTTTTTTGGACCTGAAATTTCACGATATCCCCAATACTGTGGCAAAAGCGGTGAAGTCTGCCTGCTCCCTTGATGTGGATATCCTTACCATTCACACCCAGGGTGGTGTGGAGATGATGAAAGCGGCGATGAGTGCGGCTAAGGAGTATGGAAAAGAAAATTCCCGCAGGCCAAAAATCATTGGTGTTACTCTGCTGACCAGTATCAGTCAGCAGATGCTCAATGAAGATTTGCAAGTGGAAATGAAAACCGAACAGTATGTGAAACACCTCGCTCAAAAAGCGGTTTTAGCAGGACTGGATGGTCTTGTGTGTTCTGCGGCTGATTTACCGGTGGTTAAACCGGTTCTTCCTGAAGATTTTTTGGTTGTGACTCCCGGAATTCGTCCGCAGGGATCTGACAAGGGAGATCAGCAAAGGGTTGCCACTCCGGAATGGGCAATACAGAATGGGGCTACATTGCTTGTGGTGGGAAGGCCGATTACGGGGGCTGGAGACCCGGGGAGGGCGGCTGAAGAGATTGTGAAACAGATCGGCTCTTAAGGATTCAGCGCGAAAGTAAAATCACTCATTTGGGAAAATTAAGATCCATGCCAAATAAGAATAAGAACATGACGGCCGATAAAGTATTGGTAGGTATAGTCGGTTATAAAAGTGAAGACCATATATTTGCATGCATAGAAAGTGTTCTCGCACAGACATACAAAAACATCGAGATCATTTACTATGACAACTACGGTCTTGATAACGCCCTGGATATAGTGCAAACCAACTTTCCTCAGGTCAAATGTGTTAAGTCGGATTCAAACCTTGGATACGGTAAAGCACATAACTGGATTATTAACAACTATGAATTTGGTTTCTACATGCCGTTGAATCCGGACCTGATACTTTCAGAAGATTTCATCTCCAACTGCTACGGGGAGATACAAGGGGATCCAACAATAGGGGCAATAAACGGAATACTTTACCATCTTAAGGATGGTAAAAAAACTTCTGTAGTATACTCCTGTGGTCACATAATGCAGAGAGACCGAAGAATAGATAATCTTCATTACGGTATTGATGTTTCCGGTAAAGACATTACCTCCAGATTTGTTTTTGGTCCAAATGGAGCTTGTCCTCTTTTAAAAAAAGAAATGATCCGTGATGTAGAGGTGAACAAGAGCTTTTTCGATCCTGCATTCTTCATGTATGGAGATGACTTCGATATTGGTTGGCGAATGTCAAAAGCCGGCTGGAAAACCCTTTTTAGTCCTCACTGTAAGGCCTGGCATATTATCGGAGGGTCTGAGCCATTCAAAAACAGAAAAATCAGAGTTGATTATATTGCAAACAGATTAATACTGATTTTGAAAAACGAGCGATTTTTTCTTTTCCTTAGAGATCTGCCACTGATTTTGATAATCGAGTTATTTTTCCTGTTAGTCCTTTCACTTAAAAGACCGGCCTTTATTATTGATTATATCTCGGGAATTAAAAAGTTTTTGTTTCATATACCTTACGCTATCCGATTGCGTAAACAAATAAGGACAAGAACCTCTTTGAGGGATGAAATAAATTTTTATGAAAAAAATTACCTGTCAAGATTCGTAACTTTGGTACAAAGGCAAATTATCAAAGGACGCAATTTGTCACATGTTAAATAGATTGGTTCCACTGCTCTGCAGTAAATGAGCAAATTCAGAACACCTCTCGTTTGCCTCGTGACCAAGGGAAGGAAACCACAGATTTGGAAAACAAGAAAATAGATACTGATCCCGATACAAATATGACTGCCACAGAACTTTTTTCTCAACGGTCTAAAACTGCAACAGTCATTGTAACCTATAATCCACCAGCTGGTTTTCTTAAACATTTCGAAAAAGTTTTCAAAGAGTTCAATTTCATCATTCTGATAGATAATGGAACATGTGCCGAGAAACAAGATATCCTGATTGAATTGAAGCAGCAATATGGTAAGAAGATAACCATGATTATGAACAACGAAAACCTTGGCATTGCTACTGCATTAAACCAGGGTTTCAGATGGGCTATTGAAAATGGATACGATTACATTTTCACCCTTGATCAGGACAGTACTCCTACTCCGGGTTTTATGGATACTCTGCTAAAATGCGAACAGACTCATCCCAACAGGGAAAATCTTGCGACTCTTGGATCGTTGGTCACCGAAGATGTAATGCCGACAGTGTGCAGATATATGCGTCGAAGAAACCATTTTCTTTATGAGCATGCTGTTGCCGACAGAGGACTTCTGCGAAACGTGTCCAATATCATTACTTCCGGTTCTTTATACAACTTAAACATCTGGAAAAAACTTGGTCCGTTTCGGGATGATTTCTTCATAGATTATGTAGATACAGAATACAACCTTCGTGCTATTCAAAACGGATATGAAACATCTGTCCAATGTGATGCAAGACTGATTCATAATCTTGGAAACCGTCAGGAAAAAAAACTTCTCTGGAAAACTACATATCCTACATTCCACTCACCTATTCGTTGGTATTACATCTGCCGCAACAGAGTTGTTATGCTCAAATTGTACGCGCTCAAACAACCCTACTATCTCCTTTATGAGACGGTCATAACGATTAAAGCTTTTATCCGTGTTTTCTCACTGGAAAACCAGAGAAGGAAAAAATTTTTAGCATTAGTATATGGCACTTACGATGGGCTTAGAAACAAGATGAACAAGATTCCAACGAAAATCGAAAAAATGCTGAGCTGATACCTAAATTGTAGTTGATTTCAACCTGCTGTGCCTTGCCATAGAAATTCATTCAGTTCACCAGACCATACTTTGAGACAAATTAGGTTGACATAAACCTCTGGTTAGATGCTATTTCAAGGCAGAAGGTGAAGTTCTGCGAATTACCCGCTGTTGCTTACCAGCCCTTTAATGAGGGGTATAAATTTCTGAGCTATATAAAAATTTATGTCATGGTTTATTTTCAAGAAAAAGTTCAAAACTAATAAGGTAGAAAAATATACAATAGCGCCAGCTACAATATTTACCAGAGGCCATTTGTGGCTGATTTCATTTATCAGGAATATTAAGAGCAGTGGAGGAATATTAAATAGTACTGTTTTGAAAAGGACAAGCAGAACCCTTTTATAATCTATCTCGGGTATAAATTTTTTAATCATAAAATGGACAGACAAAATATTGATAAAATATACACCCACATATGCTATTGGATATCCTGCCGGCCCTAACAGATTAACCCCAAAGTATATAGCGACAATCATAAGTATACTTGTAAAAATTTGAAAGAATACACTGTAGTTAACTTTTTGTGCAGCCATAAAGAGTCTTGCAATGATTGCATTCAAACCAGTAAGCGGTATAGATAAGGCAAATACCCTTAAAAATGACGACGCTGTGATACTGGCATTCAAGTCAAATGCACCACGGTTAAAAAGAAGAATTACTATATCTTTACTGTAGGCAGACAGAAAAAAAGCAAAAGGAACCAGGACGAAAAGTATAATTTGAGCAGATCTGTAAAAAGAATCATTTACTTGCCCTGTGTTATTTCTGGCATAAAGTTCATTCAGTTTAATACCTGTAATAGACGCAAGTTGCACTGTTAATAATGTCGTTACAGTCTCGGAAATTTTCAGTCCATAATTTAGTGATGAGATTATACCAACACTGAAATTACTGAGAAGGTACAGAGGGAAGTATGCCATGAGCATTGAAGATGCATTACCAATTTGTGCAAGACATATGTCAGAAAATATCTTCCGGTTTAGATTTTTAAACTCAAATTTTAGCTGCCAGTTGAACTTTTTACGGATAATAATCACGTATGTCAGGAACTGAAGTATATGCGCAAAAACAGAACCTAAAACTATACTCAATATCCCAAACCTGTTATGAAACAGTAATACAGAAGTCAAACTGAAAATATTATTTACAAAAGCAAGAAAGACGGGGATCGTAAATATCCGGTAAGATATTAAGGTTTCTGACATAAATTGATTCACTGCAAGCAATGGCAAAAATGCAGCACATAACCGGATAATTATAATGTTGTTCTCAATTATTTCATGCTCGAAATTAGAAACTACCGAAAAGAAAAAAAACGGTTTGACCAATATAACTATGGAAATACAAAGGGCAATTAAAAACAAGCTGTACAGGAAAACATTTAGAAATTTTGTTGCCTCGCTGTTTGATTGGTTTTCCCTGACTCGCATTGCATGTGGAATCAGAATCGTAGAGTTAATTGAAGTCAAAAACAGAGACGCCATCGTAATAACTGAAAAGCTGTAAAAGTAAAGGTCTGTCGAACTGTCAGCTCCAAAATAAAAGGCAATCGCGATGCTTGTTAAAAAAGCTACCGATTTAGATACAAGTGAAAAAACAGAAGAGTGGAAAAATCCCCGGGCACAGGTTTCTGATGTTAGCAACCTTTTTATCATTATGCGTTTTGCCTGCTTTTTATGACCTTACTGTACATATTTTCATTTTGGATTATGATATCTTCGAGATTGAATTTTGTCTTTACTTTTGCATGCCCGTTTCCCCCTAATCTCTGAGCCTTTTCAGGATTTTGAAAACAAAACAGTATCTTCTCTGCAATTTCTTCCGGGCAATCAGGATTTACGAGTATACCATCCTCCATATCACTAATGACTTCTGGCCCGCTACTTCTTTGAGTGAATATCGTGGGGCATCCTACACTCATCGCTTCGAGTGGTGCCATACCCAAAGATTCTGTATATGATGGAAATACTGCTACATTGGCAGTACACAATGCATTAAAAATTGTGCGCTGATCGACATGACCGTGAAATGTGACCGTGTGAAGTATGGATGGCTTTAAAAGAGTTTTGAGCTGCGATAATACGGATTTGCCATTTTCCTGGGAATCTTTTCCGAACATAACAAGTTTTGCATTTGGTTCTTTTTCTGCAACGAGATTCCAGGCTTTAATCAGAGAGTATACTCCTTTCAATCTCATTAAGGTGCCACTGAATACAACTACTTTCTCTTGTTTAGGGGCGGATTGCATTGCCGGGGGTATTAGTTTTACGGGGTTATGAATTAAAAAGGTCGGTTTTTTTGGCAGCTGAAATATCTCATTTGTCCTCCTGATAATATAACTGCTTACACCTACAAGAGCATCTGCCGTTTTTAAAACTTTAGACTCCCAAATTCTGAAATACCTTGATGGTTCGATATTTTGGTCTTCAGAGAGAAATGTTGATGATCCGTGAAGCCTGACTACTAAAGGTTTTTTATTAGCAAAGGGAACAGGTACAAAAGGAGACAATCCAAAAAAGTCAGGAGTTTCTATGATCTCAACCTGGAACCTCCTAATGATTTGACTTATTTGTATAGCGAATCTAATCCGGTAAAAAAGATCTTCTTTTCGCGATAGGTTCTTGCTTCTGAATCGGAAAACATTTACCCCGTTTATTGTTTCACTTTTGTCATCTGATATATCCCCATGCATTCCTGCAATGTAAATATCATGCCCTCGCTCAGCAAGTGATTCTGCTAATGTTTTGGTTACAGTACCTATTCCTCCAAAGTTGGAACAGGGCGGGTATTCAGAGCAGATATAGAGAAGCTTCATATTAGCACAGATGATTTCTTTTAAATTTCAAAGGTGAATTATGAATATAATAGGTAGAATTAAATAAACGCTATTTTCCTTAGAAATGTATCACAAATTTTCCTGGATTTATGTTTTCTTTCTTGCCGGAGTCTCTACCTGAGAGCGTACTACTCTGTATCACCCATTATTATTAGGTATTTTTGTGGTAGGCCAAAATATATCATTGGAAACGGATTACTATATCTAAATTTACAAAGTATAGTATTACAAATGATTTTTACTTTGATATTTTTGGATATGCAGGGATTTAAAAGCAACTTCCTCTCCCAGCCACACGTTATATTTTTTAATATAACAGAATGTTTTTGAGAGTTTGGCTTTGCAAACTTTTTTAGATATTCAGCTCTTCCGCTATTTGGCAAGATTTTGGATCTGTTGTATAAATTTGACCTTATACACCTGCAATAATTCAGATATCATTTATGTTTTGGACAAGCTTAGTCTGTTTTTGACTTTCGTCCATAACACATCCTTAAAAGGTTTTTGGTAATCTTCAACAATTTTTGCCAATATATCCGAGTTATCGATATAAAGTTTGCTGTGATTTTTCATTACCTGTGCGCGCATTGCAATTCTGTGCTCCAATTGCATTTGCCTCACCATTGAGTTTTCCCGTATTCTGTATTGATGATGAACACCTGGGAGGCGATGCACTTTTCTCCCAAGTTCAATTATAGATAACCAGAAATCCCAGTCTTCCCATCCAAAAACCATGTTGGGGTTGTAACCACCCGCTGTTTGCCAGTCTTTTTTACGAAAAAAAGCACAATGAAAAATCTGATTATTCATCAGCATTTTTTCTAAAGTATAATCGGGGAGTTCCCAAACACCTTTTTGTTCTCCAAACAATTCAGCTATACAGTATACAATTCCAACATCACTATCTTTTTCCAATACTTTAATTGCTTCCTGTGTGTAATGCTTACCAATAGTATCGTCAGAATCAAGAGGAAGTATTATTTCACCAGCCGCATTTTCTATTGCGGTATTTCGTGCAGATGCCAAACCCTGATTTTTTGTATGGATAACTCTGATTTTAGGGTGGCTGACTGATTTCAACTTTTCGTTTGTATAATCATCCGTCGAGCCATCATTTACAATAATATATTCGAAATCCTTGAATTCCTGCGAAAGGACCGAATCTATTGTTTCCTGAATAAAGGCACCTTGATTATAGCATGGAGTAATAATACTAACTGTTGGCATTTTAGGCTGGATCCTTCTCATTGCGATTTTGATGTGTTACCCTGAATCAGCTCTCATTTTATTTGTATAGATTCATAAATATACAAAAAATCTCAGGCTTTTACAATTTTTCGTCTTTTCTCAGCCCATGCCCCCTATTCTGTTTTTTTAATTCCATATTTATAACAAAACGACACACATGTAGCCTTTAAAAACCTTGGGATTGTAGAATGTAGTCAGTTATAAGTTATGGTACAGACGAGATAACTGCAGAAAATTAAGAAGTAAGGCATTTTTTCTCAGAATTTTATCTAACAGTGATTTTAGGGGTTGAGATTTGTTACTTTTCAATACACTGTTATATTTTAAATATAAAAACTGAAGGCCTGCAAACATTCCTACCCAGTGGAAATACACATATGCATTTTTTAGATCTCTTAACAGTATGTTTGAAGCATAAACGGTTACTAATTGCGAGCTCGATTTTAGCTGGCATACTTGCATTTATGATTGCGTGGGTCCTGCCACATGTTTTTTACACAGAAGCCCGCATAAGAATAGATGACCCATCGTCACCTCAAATCAGTGGTATTCCTGATATGGACGGGCTTAGCAGTTTTTTTTCCGTAGGAGTTCGTAATAAACCTCAGGAAATGTATCTGGAAATATTTAACAGCCGCGACAACTTTGTAAACACAATAAAAGAATTCAACCTTGATTCTATCTACAAGACCAAATCGATTGAAGCTACAATCAGAGAATTCAGACAAAGCCTAACCATCAAAGCGCAGGATAATGGGATAATCATTGTCGGTATGGAAGGAAATGATAAATACCTCTCCCATGATATTGTTAATTTTATGATGGAACAGGCCAATGACCGTTACCTGGAGCTTCAGAGAGAACGGGTTTCTCTGAATGTTGACTTTTTGCGTAGTAAACATAGTGAGCTAATGGATAGCCTGGAAGGAATTAATAAGGAGTTAATATCCTTTTACCAGAATAACAACGTTGTTAATATAGACAGACAAATTGAGCTTTCCATGTCAGCTTTAGCTTCCTATGAGGAGCAAATGAACAAATTTTTGGTAAGCAGATCTATGGTCAGGCAATCGCATGGAGCCGGGACACCTATAGAGCAGCAATACCAGCAAAAAATCAATGTTTTACAACGTGAAATCAACAAAATCAGGGGTGAGTACAAAGAAGGATATCAACCTTCCCGCAGCTCAATATTACTTAACACTGATTGGGCTTTAAACAAACTGTTCTATGAAAGAACCATCCTCTCGAGATTGGATGTAATGAAAGGTTTTTTGACTGTATTATCAAAAGAACTTGCTTTAAACGAATCCAATTTAAACAAAAACATTCCGGTTATTCAGATTATACAGGAACCATATATTCCCGACTGGAGAATTCGACCCAAGAGGGCTACATGGGCGATGACTGCATTTTCAATCACCTTGTTTTTTTCTGTTATAATTTTAATAACAAAGGCGTTTCTCGATGGTGAACTTGAGGGTGCAGATGAAAAAAACCGTGCAAGAATTCGCAAGCTAATTCAGGCAATTAAGCCATGACACTTCATGCTAAAAAAATATTTTTTTTAACCATTTTTGCAGCTATCATTTGTACTTTTCTATTTTTGAACAGAAACTTTTCTGTGTTTATTAGTCTCACAGTGCTATCTACAGTTTTGTTTTCAGTTCTTTATCTGACAATTTACAATGATTACACCCTTCTTTTTGCCTCCTTGCTTATCGCAAACCATTTCCTGGGACAACAGGGACATGTAATTGCACGATATACAATCCTTGCAACGGTGATTTTTGTTATACCGCTGATTTTTTATTTGAAAAAGCCACCAAATATAACACCGACAATAGTTTCGATATGCTGTTTTGTAGTGTATTATTCAGCGGTTATGATTTTGAGACCATATTCCATAAGTACCAATTGGTTTTTAGTACATTTAGAATCACTGCTTTTATTTATTATATGCCAGTTTTTGAACTGGGATCTTTTCAAAATAAAAAAAGTTCTCTTTATACATTTGGCAATTCTGCTCTTGTATTCCATACCCGAGCTTATACTCTATTCAAAAGATAGAATTGAGGGGCCGATGTTAAGCGCTACTGCATATGGGGTAATCATAACGCTTATCTGGGCTACATGGTTTTCGATGGAAATGTTTAATTGTAAGCCATCAAAAACAAGATTAATAGCAGTCACTGTGGCAACACTATTTGTCATAACTGCTACAGGCACAAGAATGGGTTATGTAGGAGTTTTCATCACCGCAGTATCTTTGTTGTTAATAAGAACATATCTGTTAAATAAAAATGTCTTTATCAGAATACTTAAAATAGCTGCTTCGTTTTTAATATTTTTATCTGTTATGACATTCGTGTGGGTAGTATTGCCTGATGATTTAGTAATAAAGCAAAATTTTTCTGGCATGCTTCAGGGGGAAATTGATGCAAGTAACTTAGGCAGACTTTTTGTATGGTACACGGGTTTGCAGGCTTTTCTGCATAACCCTGTTTTGGGAGTGGGAAGCGGTAATTTTTTTGACTTTATCACTGTTTTTTACGGAACCTCTAACATATATCGGTTTGTTCATGCCCACAATGTCTCTATCATATTATTGTCAGAATTGGGGCTGATTGGTTTTTTATCCTTCTTTTTAATTATCTCCATGGCTGTTTTTAGTTTAATAAAATATTTGCGGACACCTGGCAGATCAGAAGAGGGATTTGGATTGTTGATTGGGTTTATAGTAATGGTTTGTTTGAGTTTTTTCGATGCTATCCCATATTTTCCATCTACGCAGTTATGGGGGGTATGGTTTATATCTGTTTTATGTAAAATGGCATACAATAAACCCAAACAGGTGAATCATAGCCACGGCTGAAAATAGAAAATTTATAAGGAGTTTTGTAATGAGGTGTTTTTTGAGGAACTGTGCAATCCTGTCCATCATATTTATACAAACTGTATACAGTCAAACACTAATTGATATTCTCATGTCAGAAAGAATCGATACCACAGCTCCGACCCGGCAACAAAACAGACTACATCCACAACATGGGAACCCCTATGTTGATGAAACAAAATACATAATCGGTTTCGGAGACGTTTTCTATATATCTGTTATCGATATGCCCTCAGTACAATACCGGGCTAGTATTGATCTCAATGGTAATATGTACATTCCCGAATTAGGGCTGGTGAAAATTGGAAACGTTCCCTTATATCAGGCAAAAAATGTGATAAAAGAGTTTGTTAAGTCAAAGATAAGTAGCAACAAGCGTGTTTATGTGTCAATGATTGATATAAAAAATGTAACGGTATATTTTTCCGGAAAAATTGATTTGCCGGGCATGCAGAATTTGCCAGGAAACACCCGTTTGTTTGATGCAATGAAGGGGATAGGTATAGACATGGCTGCGCCTGGCAGAATCAACCTGAGAGAAATCAGTGTCTCCAATGAGAATGGAACAAATACTTATGATTTATTGAACTATCTATACGCCAACGACATCTCCCAGAACCCCTATCTTTCCCCTGGTGACCGAATTAATGTTCCACCGGTGACAAACAAAGTTTTCGTGAATGGTGAAGTGGCCAATCCCCCTGCGGGAGTTTATCCCTTGAGAGAGAATGAAACCACAGGTGAATTCCTTTCACTTTTCACCCTGAGCAGCTCTGCGGATACCTCAAATATTACTATTCAGAGAACCTCTACAGGTGAATCTTTTACGATCAATTCCTTTTCTGAAAATATTGAACTTAAAGACCTTGATGTTATAACAGTGCCGGTTAAAAAGAACCATCCTCGGATTTCCACGGTTTCTATTACCGGTGAAATCGCAAGGCCAGGGCAGTTTCCTATAATTGAAAATGCTACCACCGCTCAGCAGATAATCGATCAGGCTGGGGGGGCAAAAGAAACGGGTAGCATTGACCAGGCCGTAATCATTCGCCACAACAAATCGCTTTCCGCGCAGTTTGGAGAAAACGCACGCAGCCTTGGGGGTGTGAGACCTGAACTGGGTAGCTCTCTTGCCCTTCTTACAGCAAGTGCAGATCATACGGTTATCAGACTCAGCCAGAGGGGTTTTGATGTAGTTCTTGAGCCAAACGACCAGGTATTGGTTCCAAAAAGAGAAAACTTTGTTTATGTAAGCGGAAATGTGCGACAACCCGGAGCCTATGAATATGTACCAGGGGAAAATCGCTCATTTTATATCAGACAGGCAGGAGGGCTCTCCAGAAATGCAGACCGGTCCAATATCAAGGTTGTAAAAAGATACGACAGAGCCTATCAGATGATCGACTCAAGAGAAGTAGAAGCCGGCAGCATAATAGTGGTACCTGCTTCAACACAGTACAGATTCTTTTCCACGGTATTTATCCCCTTGGTTTCCGCACTGGCGACCACAATCGGGGTGGGTGTAGCAATTTATAACAGCCGGTGACATTGTTGAACATAGGCGAATGTCGGTAAAAAACGGCCCGAACAATTGGGATCGGGACCGTTTTGTCTGTTTGCAGTTTTATTTTTATACATTTACCGTGGAAAAAGGATATATTAAGCAAGTGTATATATTATAATATATCTATCAAGAAATAGGAGTCCCATGGTTTGCCAAACAATTCACGATGCTGCCCGACAGGGAGATGTCGCTGCAATTTTGATTCATATAAATGATGGTCATGATGTCAGATCCCGGGATAAATATGGAAACACTCCTCTTCATCTGGCAGCAAACAGTGACACAGTTGATCTGCTTGTAGAAAAGGGTTCAGATGTGAATGCCAGAAACAATAAAGGGCTCACCCCTCTTCATCTGGCTTCAGACCTCAGTGTCGCTGAGAGTCTTTTTTCTCATGGAGGTGACATATTTGCCTTGGATTGCAAGAACAGAACTCCCCTCTACCGGGCTGCAGTTAAGGGTTACACGGAAATAACGCAGTTCCTTGCAGAAAAAGGATCTGAGGTGGATACAAAAGATAAAAATGGTCTTACACCACTCTACTCAGCAGCAAAGTATGGATATGTAGAGATAGTAAAAATCCTCATACAAAAAGGTGCCAATGTAAATACAAAGGGTGATTCCGGATATACTGCTCTTCACTGGGCAAGCGGCAGGGGTCACGCAGAAGTAGTAAAAATTTTAATTGAAGCCGGAGCTGAAAAGAACGTTTTGGACCGACTATCTTTCAAAACGCCACTTGAATTGGCTGAAGACGAAGTTAACGAAGAAGTTATCAAGATCTTAAAATCGTAAACGGAACTTTTTCCCGCTACATAGCGTAAAATAGATACATATAAATCAAATAACCAGAGGGGTTTTTTTATGTTTAGATGGTTAACCGGTTCTGCCTCTTCCATACTTATTCTCTTATCTACTGCCACAATTGCCTTCTCGGATGTTGATGTGGAACTCGTTGAAATTGCTGATGTTAGCACAATGGAAACTCAGGAAGCACAGGATGAGTCGGATAAAGACGGCTGGACACTTCTCCACAGAGCAGCCTTCCACGGCCAGGCTCAGGATGTTGAAAGACTTGTAGAGGATGGTGGTGATGTAAATGCCAGAAACAATTTTGGTGCTACCCCCCTGCACTGGGCTGTCAGAAATGAGAAACCTGAAACGGTACAGTGGCTTTTGCATTTCGATGCAGATGTAAATGTAAGGGATGACAAGGGCTGGGCCCCTCTGCACAGAGCAGCTTATTACGACAGAGAGGTCATGATTGATCATCTTACAAGACAGGGTGCTGATGTAAATGCAAAAAACAGATTCGGTTCTACTGCCCTTCATATTGCAGCATCACAGGGACATGCAGGTTTCGCTCAAAGGCTTATCACTCATCATGATGCAAACGTAGCAGAAGGCGATAAACATGGACAATCCCCTCTCCACAGGGCTGCTTTCAGAGGTCATATCAACGTAGTAGAGATGCTTATTGCGAATGGGGCTGATATAAACTCCAAGGATGAAAACGGATGGACAGCTCTCCATATTGCAGCCTATCACGGGTTGATCCCAATGCTGGAGAAACTGCTGGACCTGGGTGCATCAATCGATGCTGCTGACAGCCGCGGGGGAACACCTCTGCACAGAGCCATTTATAACAAACAGAGTGTTGCAGCTGATCGCCTGGTGTCACTTGGTGCTGATTTTGAAGCACGGGATGAAAATGGGTGGACACCGATGCATTGGGCTGCATACAAGGGTGAGAGAGCATCTGTTGCACGCCTCATCAGGGCCGGTGCTGATATCAATGCCAGAAATGATGCAGATTGGACCGCGCTATACTGGGCAAACAAGGAAGGTCACTCAGATGTAATTGACCTCCTTCGCCAACAGGGTGGGGTTCGCTAAAATCCGAGACAACAGATTGCCTCTTCAGTAATACAATATTTCACTGCTCCGAAAACCACAGAACTTCGGAGCAGTTTTTTTATAAAACCCGATTATACTTCGAACCCATTCAAACAAAAACGCTTGAAACAACTACCCTGAAGATCCTCTATATTATCTAAATTGATCGGTCCTGAATTGCTCATATTTTCTTCTTCAAAAGAAATAATCCCTCCCGATGTTTTAATAATTGATTTTCAGCCCCGCCATATTTCAATTTAGTTAACACAAGATCTTGTTCCCCAGGAAAAAGTAATAAGGATATCAGAAAACCGATGACTGCAAAAAAAATTCAGATCGCACCATCTATTCTATCTGCTGACTTCAGCAACTTAGAAAAAGAGGTTAAATCCGCTCAGGATGCAGGAGCCGACAGGATACACTGTGATGTCATGGATGGCCATTTCGTACCAAATATCACTTTTGGACCTCTTGTGGTAGAAGCTGTAAAAAAACATGTAACCATTCCACTCGATGTGCATCTGATGATCTCTGAACCGGAAAAATATGTGGATGCTTTTTGTGATGCAGGTTCAGATATACTCATGTTCCATGCTGAGGCTGTTTCCGATGTAGGGAGCGTTTTACAAAAAATCAGGAAAAAGGGTGTAAAAGCAGGGGTGACTGTTAACCCCGATCACCCTGTCGATCTTTTTATGGATCACCTCGAAATTATAGATCAGGTTCTGATCATGTCGGTGTATGCTGGCTTTGGGGGACAGAAATTTATTCAGGATACCATGAAAAAGGTGAAATCTGTGTATGATGAAGTATCCCGTCGGGAACTCGATGTTGACATCGAAGTTGATGGGGGCGTTAATAATGTAACCGCTGGTATCTGTGCTTTAAACGGAGCAAATGTCCTGGTTGCAGGGAGTTACGTATTTGGAACCGGGGAATACGAAAAACGAATATCTTTGTTAAAACAGGCCGCAGAAGAAAACTTGGCCGGGAAATAATCCTGAATGAAAAAAACCTCTGTAAAACTCCTGATATCATGGCTTTGCTTCTCTGCAACGATCTTTATGGGCTGTGATAATCCCGCATACGTAGGCAGGCTCGATATAACAGAACATCAAAGCGTATGGCAGCACCTGAAAGTATATAGCATATACCAGGACCGCGTACCCAATGACCCATTTGTTTACAATACCACCCAGCAGCTGTTCAACGCCATAGATGACTGGGAATACACACGATATTTCGATGGAAATACTAACTGGGGAGGGCAAAGCGAACTCTTCGATGCATCCAAAGCCATTACCAATACACAAAATACGGTTTTTTTAGACACTCTCACCGAATCTACCGTGAGTATAGAAATATCAGCATTCAGATCAAACACACATGAAGAGTTTCTTGGTGTAGTGTGGAAAGCACTCCCCTTTGATAATATCGTGATTGATCTGAGGGGAAACCAGGGTGGGGATCTGCGCATCACAGAATCCATTATTGAAGAGTTTCTCCCTCCAAACACAAGCTACATAAAAGCCCGCTACAGAGAATACGACCCACAAAGTCTCAAAGGGAATACAATTCCTTCTGATGAAGGCTGGGAAGAGTGGAGAACCACCAGATCCGTCAACAGTGCCTTGAGAGATAAAAATTTCTCTGTTCTTATCGATAGTTCAACAGCAAGTGCATCAGAGATTCTGGCCGCAGCTCTTAAAGACTGCCTCAACGCAACACTGATAGGACAAAGAAGTTATGGTAAGGGGATAGGCCAAATTATCATCCCCCGTAGAAACCGCCGCTATATAAGGATAACTTTTTTGAAACTACGGGGCATATCTGATCGTACTGGTGAATATAATGGAATAGGTATTTACCCCGACAATATTTTACCTGCAGCGAAAATGACATCTGCAGATAGAGGGGGAAGAAATACAGACATTTACCATGCAGTCAAAGCTCTCGAGCCGTCAATTCAGTATGAAGATATTACATTCCCCCCTGAGAGAGGGCCCAAAAGCTCCGTAAATAACGGTTTGTTTAAGGTAACATCTCCGGATCCCCTCAATTGGTAAAATTTTGAGAAAATTAGTCAGAATCGAAAAACTTGTATACGGCGGGTCTGGAATCTCCCGCACTGAGTCTGGTATAGTGATGACACCCGGTGTGATGCCGGGTGAGTTAGTCTCTGTTGTTCCCAAAGATCAAAAAAATGGTGTTACTATTGGACAACTGGAAGAAATAGTTGAGCCTTGCGGTCAGCGCAGAACACCCTTTTGCACCAGCTTTGAAAAATGTGGCGGATGTGACTGGCAGTTCATCGACTATTCATACCAGGTCCAGCTTAAGAAGGAGATTTTTCTCGAGTGCCTCAAAAGGATCGGAAAAATAAACTCCGAATGTGAACCTGAAATTTTCAGTTCGCCTGAAACCGGTTACAGAATCAGGGCTCAGATAAAAGTTGATCCAATAACGAAACGTACAGGTTTTTTCAGAAAGAAAAGCAATCAGATAATTGAAATCAAAAATTGCCCTCTTCTGAGCGATTCACTGAACTCGATTCTCGAACAACTCGACTATACAACACAACTCATTGATAAGAAAAAGGTTAGATCAATAAATCTTCTCGCGGGGAATAACGGCAGAGTCGCATCAAACCCCATGATCAGGGGTCTGACCTGCCACGAAACAGAAATAAAAGTGGGAAATTTCACCTTTTCTGTAGGCGGGGGTAGTTTTTTCCAAAGTAACGCCTTCTTATTGAATAAGTTAGGCACCTGGGCTGCTTCTGATATCAGTGCAAGGAAATGTTTGGATCTCTATGGTGGGTGTGGATTTTTCTCTGTTCTTCTGAATAATTGTTTCGACCAGGTACTCCTTGTCGAAAATGTCGCTTCTCAGGTAAAGTACGCTAAAAGAAATTTCAGGCAGAATAATGCTCACAACTCAAAGGCATTTTGCGGGGATGTTGAGAACTCATCATCAGAGCAGAATATCAGAAATTTTGGCGCAGATTGTGTCATTGTGGACCCTCCCCGACCAGGCCTGACACGAAAAGTTCGTGAATGGCTCGCCGCTATATCACCTTCCACGTTGCTGTATGTGTCCTGCAATCCCTCTACCCTTGCCAGAGATGCCGGCTTTTTCGTAAACAGTTGCGGCTACAAAATTGCAAAATCCGCCGTTTTTGACCTTTATCCAAATACCTACCATCTTGAGAGCGCTCTTTTACTCCAAAAGTAATTTCCAATTATTCTTTTCTGCTTTTTACCAGTAAATTCTAACGGCCCGCAAACAGCCCAAAACTGACACAGTGAAACGATCCCATTATGGTCCCCGGGCATTCGCCCCTGGGGTTGCTGTGTTTTTTTGAGGTAGCTGGATTAGACGCTCTCTGTGTGCAGCCTGTCATATTATGTCTGCTGAATCCAAGATTTTTAAATACCAAACCTTACCATTCTGAAATTGCCCTTTGAATCAAAACCCAAAAGAAACAATTATTACAAATCCTCCAGACTTAAAAAGCCTCTTATTTCTTTTGTTTTTTCTGCTTCAGAATTTTGGGTTTTCTGATCAGAATTCTTCTCCCGATTCTCTTTGGCAATTTTGAGCAGCTTAACCGATATCTCGTAGAAATCTTTCAAATCATCTTCTATTTCAATGAGATCTTCTATCTCTCTGTCCATATAGCGAACAAGAACTTTTTCCGATACTTTTCCCTTTTCGTCTTCTTCTGCAGAAAGGTCTACATCAATAATGTCAGAAAATTCAATCCGTTTCTCTCCTTTTATACATAGTGAGGTATCATCAATTTCCAGAAAAAAAGAATATCTTTTGAATCCGTGTATTAAACCTACTGCAGAAATAGCAACAATGATCACAAACGCAGGAATTTGCAGGTTGTACTTACTGACTAAGTCTTCACGTAGATAGAACACGTATATAAAACTGAAAATTGTACTGCCGATTGCTATTAGAAGTGTCCTTACCCTCTTTTCGTAATAATACTTTTCCACTGTATGCCTTTCGTTTTAGTTTACCATAAAGATGTCAGCGAACCATTATACTAACCTGTTTAAGTCGATATATCCGACCTTAAATTCACATCAGAACCGGTGCTGCAAATAATTAATATCTCAGAATCAGAAATTCGATTCCACAAACCACATAATCATATTGATTAGAACTTATTGGCTAAAATAACTATAAAATATACCTGCAGACAACATCTGTAAAGATGATTGTAGAAGACAAAACATTTCTGCCTGTTTGGGTTAAACGGTTTATCCAGCTACCCTAAACTTAAAAAGTGAATATCGGCAATTTTATATCGAACTTATAAATCTGTTTGCTTAGAAACAAACATATAATAGTTTTAATCTAAAATTATACAGACCTGATTGCATCAGGAAAGGGCAAATTCACCTTAGGAAATAAAACGCATGGAAAACGAGAGAAAAGAAAACACTTCTGAACTCAGTAATATTTCTTCCCTCAAACATATCCAAATGGATGGCAAAGAATTCTTCATCATCGGGACGGCACACATTTCAAAAGAAAGTGTCGAGGATGTGGAAAAAACGATTCGGCTTACAGACCCCGATACGGTTTGTGTTGAACTCTGCGAGCCAAGATACAAATCGATAGTAGAAAAAGATAGCTGGAAACAAATGAACATTTTCAAGGTAGTAAGAGAGAAAAAGTCTCTTTTTCTGCTTATACAGCTGATTATGAGCTCTTTTTACGACAAACTGGGGAAACAGCTTGATGTTCCTCCCGGGGCAGAAATGGTAAAAGGGATCGAAATGGCAAAGGAAAAAGGGAAAACACTCGTCCTTGCTGACAGAAATATTGAAGTCACCCTGAAAAGGGTATGGGGTGGACTTACATTTTTCGGTAAAATGAAAATGGTCCTTCATCTCGCTGGGAGTCTATTCGTTACAGAAAAGATTGATAGTGAATCGGTAGAGAATTTAAAAAACAGCGATCAGCTTGAAATGGCCCTCGAGGAATTTTCCAGAAAGATCCCGGGAATAAAGGAGCGCCTTATCGATGAGAGGGATATTTATCTTGCTGAAAAGATCCGTACTTCACCGGGGCAAAAGATCGTCGCTGTTGTCGGAGCCGGGCATGTACCTGGGATCTTGCACCATATCAAGAAGCAAAACGATCTTGATGAAATTTCTTCTATTCCCAAACCATCAGTGTGGCCCAAAGTTATAGCCTGGAGTCTTCCATCTCTGTTTATAGCCATCATTATGTATGGATTCCTTGCTAACGGCATATCAGATTCAATGGCTTCCCTGCAGATATGGGTGCTTGTAAATGGGATTTTTGCCGCTGTTGGTGTTGCTCTTGCCCTGGGTCACCCGCTTACTGTTTTGGCCGCCTTTGTTGCCTCCCCCCTAACCAGTCTTAATCCAATGATTGCTGCAGGATGGGTTTGTGGTCTTGTTCAGGCCTACTTCAAAAAACCCACTGTAGAAGATGTTGAAAACCTCAAATCTTCCTTTACCTCTGTAAAAGGCGTATTATTGAATCCTGTAAGCAGAGTGTTAATTGTGGTGGTAATGGCAAATGTAGGCAGCAGCCTGGGAAGCCTTGTGGCCGGAAGCTGGATAGTGAGCAGATTTATCGGTGCATAATAACATATCTGTTCAAGAATCAGTTCTGGTGAAGTAATCATCGTAATACCGCAGGTGGACCGCGGGTCACGTTTAAGCAGTTTCGCACCCAAAACATTCTTGCCTCTTCAGAATTAACAAAAAAACACTTCGACTGCTCCCGAAATCGGGAGCGTGCAGTGTGATTGGAAGTGAGAGCAACAACCTGAAACAAGATTCTCAAGTCCCCTACTCGCATAGAAACCAACTTAAAAAGGGATTATAGCCCCCCTTCCCTTCTGTTTTCCTACCAAATGAACAAATTATCGTTTCCAATTGCCGCTGTGCAGGGAATTCAGATAATATAGGCTTGGCAATTTATACCAAACAGCTTTATCGGTGGGAGATTTTCGACGGAGCATATCTGCTACAGAAGTCAAAGGCATAAAAATATGCATTACAGATTCAATCACTAAAATGGAAACATTATAAGAGAGGAATGCTAAATTAATTTTGAGACCATGCCCCCGGTATAGGGATAACAGCTGGCTCCAGAGTGGAATGTTTTACTATCGAGGAATTAATTTCAGACCCTGCTCAGTAACAACTACAGCAAAGACACTCCCTTGATCGATATTTATCATCCCTTCTCCCTGTATTTCACAACAGATGGACCTTTGCCCTATTAAGTTTTCCTTTAATCCAACCAATGTAATTTCATAAGTGGTATTGCCCGTGTATGGTACGGCTACTTTTACCGATTCGGAGGGTTGTTCTTTACTCACAATGAGCTGAGCTACTAATGTATTTTGAAGATAAACTCTTACATCCTCGCTTACATGATCCCCTTTTATTGCATTTAGAAATGTTATCTCAACTTTTGTTGTTTCAACAGGATCATCGTTAGAGATTGAGTCAGTTAATCTCGGTCCGAACACGACACCTAATGTACTAATAAGAGCTGTGGTAATCATAACTAAAGCCCATACAGGCCACGGTACCTTCGAAAAATCACCCATAAGAGTCTCGTCTCCGCTGTGATTTTGCCTGAAAAACGTGATTTTGATTTAAGGGATTCTGTTCGAAACACACACATATTCCTCACATACACTGAATGCAAATGTGCTCGAAAGACCGGTGCTGACCCGCACACTTCTCTCCGCAGTGCGCTCAAGTCTTCGCTCACGATCTTCTCAATACAGGGTTGCACAGGAGCTGGGCCTGCGAAGAAAAGCAGAAGAATCACTTACTGCAGCTAACGAAGAGCTCCAGGCGTTTTCCTACTCAGTCGCCCACGATCTTCGTGCTCCTTTGCGCACGATGAGAAGTTTCAGCATGATACTACTTGAAGATTATTCCAATACTCTTGACCACGATGGCAAGGACTATCTCGAGCGAATCATCAAAGGAGCCAATCAGTTAGGTAAGCTAATCGATGATATGCTCAACTTATCCAAGGTTGCCAGTCACGAGATGACAATAGGCGATGTGGATTTGAGCAAACTCTCCTCAGCCATACGAAATGAGCTTCAGCAAGCAGCTCCAGAGCGCCAGGTGGAGTTTAAAATCGAAGATAATATGAAAACCCGTGGTGATGAGCGTCTTTTAAAGATCGCATTAACGAACCTTTTGGGCAACGCCTGGAAGTACACTTCAAACGAGACGCACGCTATCATTGAATTTGGGTCTTTTGAGCGAAATAGTGAAACTGTTTATTTTGTTCGTGACACTGGCGCAGGTTTCTCTATGGGTTTGGCAGAAAAGCTTTTCAAGCCATTTCAGCGCCTGCACTCCGAAAGAGAGTTTCCCGGCACCGGAATAGGATTAACGATTGTTCAGCGGGTGATCAGGCGCCATAATGGGCAGATCTGGGCTGAAAGTGAAGAAAACAGGGGATCGACTTTCTATTTCACTCTGAAACTATGACTTTTAGGTCTCTTGGCCATAATCCAGTTTGAGATCTGTTAACGAAGTGCCCCGACTCGGTAAAAATGCCTTCCGCGACTATGGTGTGAACATGGGGATGCCAGTGAACCAGGTCTGCCGAAAGTTTGAGCCGTTGCGATCATCGCCGGAACTCCACTGTCCCGATTTAACATCGGGATTTCCTGGTTAAAGAGTTCGCAGATAGTATCATAAGCCGCACGGCAGAGCTTGCCAAGTAAACTCCGGTCATACCTAAAATACACCCGCAACCGTTTGGGAATAGTGAAAACCCATTGTCTGTGCGGCACATCAGCAAGTACTTGCTCATTGAGACGATGAGCAAGCAACAAAGCACGTTTCTGGTCACACGATGGGTAACACGATCTTTGGTGGCATGAGAAAGCCACAAAGAACTCTTCTTTGCAGTCCGGGCAACGTATACGGGCAAAGCCTTCTTTTAGGTCGCCACATTTGAGGACCTTTTCTATCGAAGAGCGGATAAGCGGCCTCCAATAGCCGTACCGCTCCTGATATTTTTCAGGGTATATACGCTCAAATGCATCAAAATGATCGCGGACTACCTTGAAAAACGGTGAAGCTTCATGGTCGTGTGTCCGGTAAAATTTGCCGAGTCAACTGCGTGGACGAGGTTTCGGTGAATCGCCGTGCTTGTGTTTGCGGTATTGGAGCAAAATAAGCAGTAGCGCATTTTAAAGCCTGTGTAAAAGGAGTTGAGTCTTAAGATATAAAATATCACCAAAAACAGCACTCTAAGCGGCCGAATATTTGCTCACCCAATAATTACTGAACATCCCATTTCTGGAGTTGCCAATAGATGAACATGCATTCAGATGATCTTTATAATCAAAGATTCAAAAGAGCAGAAGATGCAAGAGTTCTCGCAGAAGGTATTGTAGAGACAATGCCAACCCCGCTTGTAATCCTGGACAGTGATCTCAGGATAATCAGAGTAAACAGGGCATTTTACAAGACTTTCAGAGAAACAAAAGAGACAACAATAGGTATTCCCTTGTACCGGGTGGGAAAGGGACAATGGGATATCCCCAGGCTGCGCAACCTTCTTCAAACAATTTTATCTCACAACAGAGTAATAGAAGATTACGAAGTGGAACATTTTTTTCATGGACTTGGTGAAAGAACAGTGCTGCTCAATGCCAGAGAGGTTAAACTTGAGGAAGGCGCAGACAAACTGATACTGCTTGCATTTGAGGATGTTACAGCACAGAAGAGATCGCGCAACGTGCTGGAAGAATCAGAAAAGCTCTTCCACGACCTCGTTGAGCGGCTTAACAGCATAATAATCAGTACAGATGAAAAAGGGCGGATTACCTTTCTCAATACGTTCTGTGAGAAAATTTTTGGCTATACCAAAGATGAATTAGTCGGAAAGCCGCTTCTGGGGACTATCATTCCCTGCAGAAATGATTGCGATCAGTTATGGCAGAGCATGCTATCACAGCCGCATCTGTACTACTTGAATGAAACAAGGAGCAAGCGTAAAGATGGCTCTGAAGTCCTCTTTTCCTGGAGTTTTAAAGCTGTATACGATGAATACAATCAAATCAGAGAGCTCCTTATTGATGGAAACGACCTTAGCAGCCAGATCAGGCAGAAAAAACAGTTACAGGATGCATTTGAGCTGATAGATAACTCTCCTGATATTATAGCAATGTTTAAATCAGACGGACACTGCATGTATATCAACAGGGCCGTTGAACTTCTTACCGGATTTACCAGAGATGATATCTGTGGTGCAATGATTCACAACACAGCTATTGATCATCTTTTCGGAAAATGGTTCAAAACCAGCACACATAAAAAAGAGGTGCAGATCGAGGAAACCTTTTATATGGGGAACTGGTTTCAGATTATTTCTGTACCTCAAAAGGATGAAAAAGGGAATATCCGATCAGCAATGATGTATGCACGTGACATAACAGAGCTTAAAAATACGGAAGCCCAGCTTCTGGCAGCCAAAAAAGAGGCAGAAGAGAAAACCCGTGAACTCCGGAGAGCCAATTCTCTTTTAACTGAGAAAAACAATGAACTCGACTCCTTCAATTACTCCATTTCTCACGATCTCCGCACCCCGGTTTCTTCCATAATCGGATTTTCTGAATTGCTCATCGAAGATTACTCCCGGGAATTTGATCAAGAAGGACTGAAATTCCTCCATTTCATACGCAAAAATGCCCATACTATGAGCAGGTTAATAAACGACTTGCTGAGTCTGTCAAGGATTACAAGAGAGGAGATAACGGTCGAAAAGGTCAATCTCAGCGAACTTGCATGGAAAGTAGCAGATGAGCTTAAAGACAGGGATCCAAACCGTAAGGTGGATATCAAAATTCAAAGCAATATGACAGTCAATGCTGACAGACGCTTTATGGATCTTGTGCTGACAAATCTGTTGGGCAATGCCTGGAAATATAGTCAAAAAGAAGAGCATGCAGAAATTGAGTTCGGAAAAACTGAAGAGGAGGGACAGGAAATTTTTTTTGTAAATGATAACGGAGCTGGGTTTGATAACAGCCAATCGCAACAACTTTTCCAGCCATTTAAACGTCTCCACTCTGAAAAGGAGTATTCCGGTACTGGTGTCGGTCTTGCAATTGTGGAACGGGTTATAAAAAAGCATAACGGCACAGTATGGGCCAGGGCAGAGAAAGGTAAGGGCGCTCAGTTCTTCTTTACTCTCGGGACTTAACATGAAACATCTTTGCAAAACCATTGATGATGCCCGCAAGCTTGCAGAGAGAGTAATCGATGCAGCAGGAACTCTCTTGTGGTACTGGATGAGGATCTGAGGATTCTGCGGGCCAATGCATCATTCTATTCCAACTTCCGGCTCAGAGAAGAGGATGTGGGCAATCACTCTCTTTTTCAAATCGACAACGGCAGATGGAACAGAAAGGAACTCAGAAAGACACTCCGCTCCGTCACTGTTCAAAAAGAGTCGTTCAGGGAGCTCGAAATCAGAACCGGACCAACTCATGCACCAGAGCAATTTTTTTCGGTAACTGCGCGCCTGCTGCAGCCCAGGGAAAAGGGGCGTCTTTTCCTTCTGACCATTGAGGATATAACAGATAAAAAGATTACTGAACAGCGCATCAGTGAGTCAGAAGAGAATTTGTGGAGAACCTAAACAGCATAATTACCGGTATCGATTCAAAGTGCCATATCACCTTTTTCAACAGATTCAGCGAGAAGCTGTTTGGGTTCAGCCGCAGTGAGGTTCTGGGGCGTCCCTTTCTTGGCACAATCGTGCCTCTTACCGACAGCTCCAGAAATGACAACAGCTCTCTTTTCAGTGAACTTTTCACCCACCCCGAAATGTTCTACGAAACGGAAACCGAAGGGGTAACAAGGGAGGGCAAACGGGTCTGGTTTACCTGGTCGGCACAAGCTCTTTATGGGGATGATGGTGCGCTTATCGAAATTCTGATAGTCGGAAACGATATCACCGGGCGCAAGGATGCAGAAAAAAAGGTTCAGGAAAACCTGGCCGAAATCCGCGCGATGAACGGAAAACTTGAGGAGAAGATCTTTGGTGGCATGAGAAAGCCACAAAGAACTCTTCTTTGCAGTCCGGGCAACGTATACGGGCAAAGCCTTCTTTTAGGTCGCCACATTTGAGGAACTTTTCTATCGAAGAGCGGATATGTAGTGTTTCTGTAAATGAGGCGAAAAAGGCTGCATTGGCGATTTTTAGTACCTTAAAGACTTTTGTTCCCCAGGAAGAGATTACCCGGGTGTCTAATATTTTGCCTAAGCATTTACAGGGGATTTTTGGGGGGGGGCTTGAGAGGGAGGAGTTTCTTAATTACAAATAATATTTTTACTGATGTTAACAACATATTCAGAAGAGCACCCGGCAATTTTAATTCTGTCTATATAAATCATAACTGCTATTTCAATTATGACCAGTTCTGGATTGAGATAGATAGTGCTTTTGCCGACCTTGCTCCGGGACCTAATGACATAAAAGCCGATCCCTTATTTGCAAGTATTAATTCTGGTGAGGAAAACTATACACTTATGGATGACTCACCATGTGTTGGCACGGGGATAAATGAAACTGATATGGGGATTTTTAGTAGTTTTAAGCCTTGAGAGTTGTCTTATAATCCCAAGACAACGAAACTTAAGTTTTAGGTGATGTAAGGTAAACGTAAACTTCCTTTCAGTCATATATTTACTGTAAAGAAAGTTTTACGTTTTTTTATCGACAGAGATAACTCAAAGATCAAAAAAAATTCCGGTTTACTCAACAAGTCTCCTCACTTCTTTGCCACATTTTTGGCGCCGAACTGTGATTCCATTGTCATTACCAATGCATTGTTTTTACATTTAATATCAAGTTTTTTTGGATAACTTACTTCAGTTTGATCGGGCCATGGTTCTCCTTCATCCACTTGAATTAATTTCACCGTTTCCCAATGCCCAAGGAATGTTTCTGCATTACAGTTGTCTGATGCTTTCAGGTTAGAAAGCACCAATGCAAGACAGAAAAAAAGAAGTGTTTTCCCCATTAAATCACCCCGACTAAAGCCCCGGGTTCAATCTGAATTTGACAACTCCGTCAAAATTTATTCGAGGCTATGAGATACATAGTTCTTCAAGACACTACTCTAAATCATCAAAATACAACTCTATATTTGAGTCCGATAAATAGATTTGTTTTTGCTTTGTTTTACCGGGAAAGAAGTCTTTAGGTTTTTCATACCAAAAGAAAGCCCGGTATTTCTTGGTTTCAAAATCGTACATATAGCTTGTAAAATTTCCCCAAAAAACATCAGACTTATTATATGCATCAAAATACTCCCCTGATTCCATCATGTACAAAGACACACTCGCTTTTGTTGAGCATTTCTTGCCATTAATTGTAAATGATCCGTTTAAAAGAGCCGTAAACGAATCGACTACCGTAGCGGCATTGTATGAAACTGTCTTTACATTTTCAACATCACTGTCTTCAAAAATATCTATTGTAGAGAATGATGGTTGGAACCGCAGGGTCATATTTCGTGTCTCATTTTCAATCGCCCCAGCGTTATGCGAAACCCACATCAAAGATTGCAAAAAAAGTGTGCCCGGTTTATATAAAAACAGCCACTCGTCAGGCGGGTTTTCGTCTGCAAGTATGTTGAAACGGACCGCAAGGGAAAACGAACCTCTGCGAATAACAAACCCTGCATCACCACTCCCGTAAACTACACTTATCAAAAGCAGAAAAACAAAAGCGAACTTGCTTACAATATTCCTTTTTTGCATCATCACCGTCATTTCCTCACAATTCTTCCAGTCAATTCTGCCGAAAGTTTGAGTCGTTGCGATCATCAATCTATAAAGCAAAATTCCGGAGCTGGCTCTTTTTGCAGCACCCAAAATCTTTCTCTGTTCTGGCAGGTAACAATCCCCGGGATAACGCGCGCTCAACCACTGCGCCCCACTCATCTGTTCACTCCCTTGTCTTCTGGGATAAACGTGCTCTTTTTCTGGTCGGCAGGAATCGCCACTACCCTACCCCAGTTTCAATCCCCGGTCAGTATCTCCTTCACCCTACCCACCTCGCCACTCTCAAGGCGCACCTTTATACCGTGCGGATGTGTTTTAGAATTGGTCAATATATCCCTGACAACTCCTCTGGTGAGCCTGCCGGTCCTTTGGTCGGCTTTCTGTACAATCGCCACATTCTGTCCGGGTTTTATGCGTGAACGGTCTTGTCCATCCATTGATTTACTCCTTTTGATGCCAATATCTCTTTTAGGATAAATACTATTATACTCATACCCAAAAAGCAGCCATTAAAAATCACTGAAAGGATATTCATCAGCTGTAAATGACTCTCCCACCGAATATACTACGTTTATAATTAATAGCGACATCAAATCCCGGAATTTAGTGCTGCTCCAGACGAAAGGACGCTGTATTTCGGGTATGGCAATTGCACCGGATTTTACCCAGTTGATTACACTCTCTACGGTGTATTGGTTGACGAAGTATTTTTACATGTGAAGAAATCTTATTCCTATTCCGTTAAAAATTTTATGATTTAATTTACTTCGCCTTAAAAAAAATCTCTGCAACGGCAGTCTTTTTCAGATGTTGTTTAGTTACTCCCTTATATGCGTGGTGCCTGGTTAGATATCAGTTATTCCTTATGGCACTAATAATTAGGCAGTTTTATACCTTTTATCGCCCGATAAGTGTCAATAGCAAACGTATCTGTCATACCGGCAACAAACTGAACGATATGCATAATTTCTTCATATCTTTGCCTTTGAGGATCATAACCTTTCGCAATATAGTGTTGAGGAAGAAGTTTTTGTATCTTCTCTGCTTTCTTAGTTTTCGCTGGAAGCGTGTCGAGAAATTCGTAGAGCAGGCCACCGATGACTTCGAAACCAGCGGCTTCTGTTTCGAGAACTTTTCGATAGGTATAAACATAGTTTCTGCAGTGAATTTTTAAATCTTTCAGCTCTTTAACGCAATGAATTTTGTCTACTAACGGCTCATCAAATTTACCTTCCATTATTTCTGGTAAATTTTGAGCATAGACATCCGAAACTTGCTGAATTAGACTGGAAATCGCAATTGCACGTAGATATCCAACTTTTTCGCGCTCGTCGTGTATTTTTTCAGATACGAGCCCATCTTTTTTAAGTATCAAACTATTGAGGCAATCACAAATCTTACTATATTCAACAAGTTTCAAATTGTATCCATCCTCAAGATCCATCAAAAGGTAACTGATATCATCAGCAGCTTCAACAAGAAACGCCAATGGATGCCTGTAGTATGCAACAGCTCCATTTGAATCATCTCTTTTAATCATGCCAAGGTGATCGGCAATTTGGGTAAAAACAGCCTTTTCACTCTGAAAAAAACTATGTTTCTTTCCACTTACACCAGATAATCTAACAGGGGTAATCTCGCGGGGGTATTTTGAAAAAGCCCCCAGAGTTGCGTAGGTAAGATTTATACCACCTTCAACGCTTGAAACCGCAGGAAGAGTATAAACCATCAATCTAAAACCCATGGCATTACCCTCGAAATTAGTGAAATCAAGCTTTTGTGAATCGGTGAGACCATCAAGAAAATGAGCACCTTCGTTTTTGAAAAAATCACCGATAGCATCTTCACCAGAGTGTCCAAACGGGGGGTTTCCAATATCGTGTGCGACTGATGCGGCCGCCACAACTGCGGCAAAATCGTATGGAGAAATTCCTTTGCCACTCAGTTCAGGGTTTTCTTTGAGTACCGTGATCCCTGCAGCCATTCCCAGCGTACGGCCGACACAAGATGTTTCAAGACTATGGGTTAACCGTGTATGGATAAAATCATGTTCAGGTAAAGGGAAGACCTGCGTTTTCTTTTGCAACCTGCGGAAAGGTTTTGAAAAGATTATTCTGTCATAATCACGTTGATATTGTGATCTGTCAGTTTGGCTTGCAGTACTTGATTCTCTCACTCGTTTTAGAGATAAAAGTCTTTCCCAGTCCATATTTTTATCCTTACGCTAATTTGAGATGTGTTCACAAATTTCCCTTACAGCCTCAAGTGCTTTAGAGTAGTCTTTGATTGCGATTGACCCCACATTTTCTCTTCCTCCGCCACCGTATTTTTGGCAAATTTCTCCAATGTTTTTTGATTGGACATCAATCCAGGGGTTCTTACCCACACTTATCGAAAACTTACCATTTTTGCGGTATAAGCCAATAGAATAGAGCGCGTCGGGTTCATAGTAGTAGGTCAAATAGCGCTGAAATGGGATTTCACTTTTTACATAATCAAAAAACACGATATTATCAGGTTTCAGTTTATATCCACTTTTAAACACGCTCATAAATTTTTCCTGCAACTGAAAAACAGTTTCTATTTTCTCTTTCACAGGTTGCAAACTGACAACTTCTGGAGGTGAATACATCTTTGCGGCAGTTACCAGGTACTGAATGTATGAGTTACTCAAATTTTCACTGAGAGTTGCATTAATCTGAAGGCAGGGGTCCTTTAGTTCTACAATCTGTGCAGGGTTATCATACTTTGCATTATCTATGATATCACTCCAGTGTATCCAGTCACTGAAACCATCAATGATGGCATTGTACTTATGAGTAAGGGAACACTGCTGCTTCAGGTGCTGTTTAATCAGCGTAGCACAGGAAGGAGAATTAATATCCCAGAACTGTTTTTCTGAATTAGCGTAATTCTCTTTATGCTTATCATTCAAAAAGGTGGTAACATGATGATCGAACCACCATTGCGCTTTGGGGTGGTACAAAAAATCTATAACGATATTGGGCTTTGGCAGACTCATTTTAAGCCAGGCATTTTTAATATCATAGTCAACAGCATTCAGGTTGATACAGTCAGCCCCAACGAGTTGTGTTTCCTCATTAATCCTGAGAAAAAGTGCTGCTGCAACAAATCCATCGAAATCTTTATGAAAATAGACGTTTAGAATAGACATTTTTATTAATAACCAATCATTGTTTCATAGCATTTCTGGTTTCAGACTTCATTGTATTCTTCAAAATTACCCCCCAATTACGGCGTTTTTCTTAATCGGATTGTACTATTTATCTCTTAACTGATCCAGTAATCTTTTGCCCATAGTACGGGTGGTCAGGCCTTGGAGTGGTATATCAAATCCTCTTTCAGTAATCACTTTTCGAAGTACATCTTTTGCAGTTACCTGCACTCCGTCATGAAATACCTGGATTTGCTCACTATCCCTTTTAACGATTCTATACTCTGCACCATCATCTAAAATTACATTTATATCTTCAACAATTTCACCAATATCAACACCAACTCTGTTTTTGCGTTGTGACACTTCCTCTATTTCGTACCCGGTTTTTTCTGCATATACCAAAAATTTATCTACACTTTCTTTGCTCCACTGGTTTGAAACTGCATAGCGACCATCTACCGGGAATGACAGTATCTCATCATCATTGAGAAAGTGCCTGGCTATGCCCTGGTTGTTGAAAATTTCTTCTGCAGTTTCTGCTTTGATCGT